>CAYGRM010000409.1:0-5842 GCA_964352225.1 uncultured Saprospiraceae bacterium
ATGCATTCCATACTTGTTGGTAAAATTCTGAGGCACTATTGAAGTCTAATTTTAAATCAAACTCTTTCCTTTTCCCTTGAAAATATTCATCGAGTTGTTGGGCGCAAGCTTTTGTATGCTCTGAAAATTCTTCAGAAGCTTCCGATAATTCAGTTTTCAGCTTGACTTGTTGGATGCCTAGTTCGCTACCGATAATTTCGACGATACCGAGTGGAGATTTATAATAAGCTTTTTCGAGCATGTTTTGTTTTTTTATAAAAATAGGAAAAATACTTTGGCATTTGACATTTTGAATTTTAAAAATATTCACTCGAAAAAAAAGAACTTCCAGAATTAAAAATTCTGGAAGTTCTCAAGTGAGTGACAAAATCAAAATACTTGTATATTGTGATTCTTTTAAAAAGATATTATGAAACAACTATTCAGCTTTACCTTATTTTTCCTTTTTTCCATCAATACTTTTTGCCAAATGACAGGTCAAGAACTTTTGGAAAAAAGTATCAAATATCACGACCCAAAAGGAAAATGGGAAAAAGCTAAATTAACTTTTGACCTCAAGCAAGATACACCAAGTCGGCCTCAAAGATTGACTACTTTCAAAATCAATAATAAAAAAGGTAGTTTTTGGCAACAAGATGTTTCAGATGGAAATACGGTAATTCGAAGTTTGGAAAAAGATACTTGTGAATTGAGTTTGAATGGGAAGAAAACTTTCACAAAGGAGGAAATTAAAAAGCATCGGTTGTCTTGTAAGTTTACTCGTTTTTGGAGAGACTATCAAACTTATCTTTATGGCTTACCGATGAAGTTAAAAGATTCAGGAACCAAAGTTCATCGCAAAGTGATCAAAACAACTTTTCAGGATAAAGAATGCTGGCAAGCCAAAGTAACTTATGAAGAACCTGTTGGTGAGGATACTTGGTATTTTTATTTTCATCCAAAAACTTATGCCTTGATTGGTTATCGTTTTTTTCATAATGAATCAACCAATGATGGGGAGTATATTGTTTTAGAAAATGAAATAGAAATTAATGGAATGCGTTTTCCTCGTGATCGAAAATGGTATTTTAATATTGATGATAAATTTTTAGGAACTGATTATATTCTTTCAGGCAAGTAAAACTATTCTCCAAATCTTTACTTTTAACCTGACTCTCCCGAGTCAGGTTAAAAGTAAAGATTCATTCAGGAAGTAAATTTAAATATTTTGAATCTGGACTCGGGAAAGTCCAGCTACCGTAAAGCATGCGAAGAAAAACTACCAAATACGTCAGCAAAGATGATGCATTGAAAAAATTGCAACGCTACTGTGTCTATCAAGAAAGGTGTCATCAAGAGGTTCGTCAGAAGCTTCTAGATTTGGGCATTTATGGTGATGACCTAGAAGATATTATTGCAGATTTGATTACTGATAATTTTTTGAATGAGCTGCGATTTGCGCAAGTTTATGCAGGTGGAAAATTTCGCATAAAAAAATGGGGAAGGTATAGAATCAAGCGAGAATTGAAGCAAAAAAGAGTTTCAGAATATTGTATCAAAAAAGCGATGCTTGAAATTGATGAAGATGATTACATCGCAACGCTCCATGAAATTTTTGAAAAAAGATTGAAAATAATTAGTGAGCCAAACGAGTTTATGACAAATGGAAATTTAGCGAAGTACGCTATTTCGAGAGGATTTGAATCGGACATTGTTTGGAGAGAAGTTAAGAAACGTTGAAAGTTCGCTTCACTTACCATTGGACGTTTTACGAACCGTCTAACGTAAAACGATAAGCGAAGCGAACGTCTAACGAAAATTAATCCTCCATATATTCTTCAAAGGATTTAATCTTAATTGGGCCTTTTTCTTCTGCTTGTAACAATCTATTTACGGTTTCCATTTCAGATTTAAAAGCAGCGAATTTTTGATGTACCTTTTTCATTTTTCCTTCCAATATTTCCAACTTATCCATTTGCCTTGAAGAAGGTTGGCCGGGGTATTGGCTGATTCCTAAAAACAAAGTTGAAATTTCTTCTCTTAGCGCTTCCCCTTCATCTACATAAAAATCTCCTTCGAGAGCAACTAATGATGCTTTGTATTTTTCCACATCTTCCGCAAATTTCTTGATTTGTTTCTTCAATTTCTTTTCTCCTGGCTGAGCAATCAAATCATTAGCTTGCGTGTGCATGTCTTGCATCGCATAATACATATGACCTAGTTCATTAGTCAAATTGTATAATCGCATAGCAGCTTCATGTTGTGCTTCTCGTTCAGCAATTGAATAGTTGGCATCAGGATCATAAGCTAACTTCACCTTCGTTTCAAAAACCTCTTTTCCTTTGGTAATTTTTACGGTATAATCTCCTGCAGGTAATGCAGGTGGAAAAATAGATCCAAACAATGCCATCCGATTATTGGTCGGAGCTGCTTTCGGACTTTTAAGTCGAACAGGAAGAGGGACTAAATTTATTCCAGCACTTTTTCCCGCAGGTAAATCTTTAATCAATTTTCCATCTTTATCAAAAACCTCTAAAGTCATTTTTCCAAACGTATGTCGCTTGTTCATGTAGTAGGTGATATAAGCAACGTTCCTAGGGTTAGCTCCAATGAAATTTCCAGCTCCACCAAATGGAGCTCCTCCTCTTGCTAATTTTAATAAGGTAGGTTTCGTTTCGAAAAAGTGTAATTTTGATTTTACAACTTCCTCCGTAATTTGTCGAAGAGGAGTGATATCATCAATGATAAAAATTCCACGACCATGCGTTCCCAAGATTAAAGCATCTTCTCTAGGATGAATTACAATTGCACGTACTCCATTTTTCGGCATTTGATTATCAAAACTTTTCCAACTAACGCCACCATCAACTGAAATATAAAGCCCTCTCTCGGTTCCTAAAAACAATAAATTTTTGGATTGCAAATCTTCTCGAATTACATGTGCGTAACTTTCGATAGTCTCCGTTGCTAAAGATTTCCAAGTTCGACCAAGGTCAGTTGTTTTGAAAATGTACTTTCCGAAGTCACCACTTTTGTGTCCATCAATAGTTACGTAGGCAGTATTTTTGTCGAAGTGACTTGGTTCAACAGATGTTACCCAAAGTCCTTTTGGTAAATCAGGAATGTTCTTCGAAACTTCTTCCCATTTCGTTCCTCCATTAGAGGTCACTTGAACTAACCCATCATCAGTTCCTACCCAAATTATTTTTTCATCCAAAGGAGATTCTCCGATCGCATAAATCGTCGTGTTATTTTCAGCAGTTGAATTATCAATTGAGAGGCCTCCTGATTTTTTTTGTCGTTGTCGTTGAGGATCATTAGTAGTTAAGTCTGGAGAAATTTTCGCCCAGTCATCTCCTCGGTTTTCTGTTTTAAATAAAAATTGTGCGCCAAAGTATAACCGCTCTGGATTATTGGGACTGATGTGCATCGGTGCATTCCAATTGAATCGATAATCTGGATCACCATCATTTGGAAGTGGTTTGATATCTTTGCTTTGCCCATCAGACATATCGTATCTCACTATATTTCCACCTTGCGATTCTGAGTAAACTATATTTTTATCCGTAGGATGTCGGAAGGAATAAAATCCATCTCCTCCATTGGTGAATGACCAATCTTTATTTTCAATTCCTCCTCCTGATTCTGATGGTCCAACCCAAGAACCATTATCTTGTAAGCCTCCATAAATATTATATGGTTTCTCGTTATCCACACTAATATGATAAAATTGCGACAATGGTAAATCCATAAACATCTCGAAAGAGTATGCTTCATCTAGCGAACGATAACCTCCACCATCAGTTCCGATAACTACATGTTTGGTATTATTTGGATTAATCCAAACATCGTGAATGTCAGAATGAATATTTCCAGGATCAGCAGTTCTCCAAGTGTCGCCACCTGTTTTACTGATTGTCAAATTGAGTCCACATTTATAAATGGTATTCTCATCAGTTGGGTCAATGACCAATCTTGAAAAATAAAATGGACGAACGGTTACATTAAAATCTTTTGAAACATGCTTCCACGTGGCTCCTGCATCTTCTGATTTATACAATCCTTTTTCTTCTTTTTTCTCACATTCAACCGTTGCGTAAACGATATTGGAATTTGATGGAGCAACTTCAACAGCCATTCTCCCCAGCATGCCTTTAGGCAAACCATTCTGAATTTTATCCCAAGTTTTTCCTCCATCAATGGATTTATACAATCCACTTCCCTTTCCACCTGAGGTAAAAAAATCAGGCGTTCGACGATGATCCCACATTGCAGCATAGATCACATCTGGATTATTTTTATCCAAAGAGATATCTGCACAACCAGTATTTTCATCTACGAATAAAATTTTCTCCCAAGTCTTTCCGCTATCGGTTGTTTTGTAAACACCTCGCTCTGCATTGGCATTCCAAAGATGACCTTGAGCAGCTACATAAATAATATTTGAGTTAGTTGGATGAATTTGAATTTTCGAAATTCGCTCTGAATTTTTTAATCCCATATTTTTCCAAGTACTTCCTCCATTCGTTGATTTATAAATTCCATCTCCGTAAGAAATACTATTTCGAGTCCAAGGCTCGCCCGTTCCTACCCAAACTGTATCTGGAAAATTTTGATCTATAGCAATCGCCCCAATCGACTGTGTGTGTTCATCAAATATTGGACGAAAAGTTGTTCCTGCACTATTTGATTTCCAAACTCCACCATTGGCGGCTCCGATATATAATACTTGTGGATCACTTTCTACTGCATCCAAAGAAGTAATTCTTCCACTCATCACCGCTGGGCCAATACTTCGAGCAGTTAACCCCCCAAACGAAATATTAATAGCATCATCTTGAGAAAAACTAGAATTTGGAATTAGAAAAAAGAGAAAAGTTGTAAAAAGAGTGTAAATAATTGGTTTCATTATTTTTGATTTTTGATTCGTTGAGTATTTTTTTGGGAAAAAATTCAATCTCGTTTTGCTAAAAAAAAACCTGTTGGAAACTCAGTTTCGAACAGGTCTTTTTATATTTTATTATCTTTTAGTTTTTGTCTTCTTCGTCTTTTTCTTCTTCTCCTGGAAAAGCAAATACATCTTCCTCAATATCTTCATCGTTAAATATGATTTCTTCCGCAGTCATTGAGAAAACAGTATTACCACCCATTTTTTGCTCAGTCGTAAATGCCATCATCAATCCATCTACTTCTTGGTAATCACTCATAAATGTTTCTACGGCTTGTCCTTTCATTGGCCCTGAATCCATCAAAGAACGAACCATAATTGGAACAAAGTTTTCAGTTTCAAAAAAGTAAAAAACTACATCTCCGTCTTTTTTAGTCATTTTGACTTTGTAGGTCTCCGTTCCATCCACTTCCTCTGTTCCTGTTAATTCAACTTTATGTCCTTTCTCTTCGTAATCAATAAATTCATCTTGGAACTTTTGTTTACTCATTTGCTTTGTTTGTTCCTCATCTGATTTAGTTGGCTCGCTTCCTCCCATAAAAGGATTTAACATCCAAGCTGTTGTTCCATCATAAGCCTGAATGAATTTTTTTCCTTGAAAATCCATTTCCATTTTAAAATATGCAGGAGTCATCGTTTGAATAGTAATTGGCATCGTCATACCTTGAGCAGAAGTTTTTCCCTTGATGGTTATGGAATTAATTTTTCTCCATTCATCTTCTCCACCAATGTTTTCAAAGTAATTTTTTAAAATATCATCAAGCGAAACATCCTGAGCTTGAGTTGCAGTTACTGTTAAAAATGAAAGCATTAAAATGCTAAAAATTTGCGTAAGCTTTTTCATATTAATTTTTGAATTTAGTTGATGTAATTAAATTTAAATAAGATTTTCTATTAATTTATAAAATCTCATAC
>CAYGRM010000410.1:0-5839 GCA_964352225.1 uncultured Saprospiraceae bacterium
CAACCTTTTGTTCGATGAACCGATCTTTTTTACCGATTCTTTGCAAAAGCAGTTTTTACCACTTCAAGGGTTTTATCAAAAACAGGTGGACTTGCAGCTATCATTTCTTTTCCAAATATATAATTTTCTCCTCCTTGAAAATCACTTAATTGACCTCCAGCTTCTTTTACTAAAATAACTCCGGCAGCTACATCCCAAGCATTCAAACTGTACTCATAATAAGCATCAAACCGCCCACAAGCTACATATGCTAAATCCAAAGCAGCAGAACCAAATCGACGAATTCCTCTCGTATTTTTTATAAAAAATTCTAGTACCTCAAAGTATGGTGCAACTCCTCGATAATCGTAATATGGAAAACCAGTAGCAATTAATGCATCTCCCAATTCAGTTCTTTTACTCACTTCGATTTTTGCATCATTCAAATATGCTCCTCCATTTTTCCAAGCATAAAAACATTCATTTCGACTCACTTCATAAACAACTCCTAGAATAATTTCATTCCGAAATTCCAAGGCAACACTAATTGAAAAAAAAGGTAATTGATGCAAAAAATTAGTCGTCCCATCCAATGGATCAATAATCCAACGATATTCTCCTTCGCTATTTTCGATGGTTTCTTCTTCTGTCAAAAAAGTAGCTTCGGGAAGTAATTTTCCTAATTTTTCAACCAACTGTATTTCAGCATTTTTATCCACATAACTCACTAAACTGTTAAGGCTCTTGGTTTCAATATCATTAGGATTAACTTTTTTTAATTCTTTTAAGATAAATTGGGCAACAAAACCTACTTCCTTGCACGTAGAAGAAGTAAGTGATTTGAGTTGTTTGGAATTCATATCGTGTTTTTTAGTTGAAAATACCGTATTTTTGTATAGAATTTCAAGCATTATCAAATGTTAAAAAAGTTAAATAAGATATTTTTTTATATCTTTGTTGACCTTAATTTGCATTTGATAAATCTAACGTCGAAAGTAATCTTTTTCAAAAAACTTTCCTAAACATTAGATTTCATCTATCACCTATCAGTCTTACATCTCTAAATTGTTCTAAATTTTAATCCAAAACTTAAGTGAGTAACTACACAACCACATCTTATGATGTGGCTTGCTTAATATATTATTGACCATTATTTTTTTATTATAAAATTCCCACTTAACATGAACAAGTTAATATTAGTGCTAGTTTCCCTTTTCCTCCCTGCCTTGATCATGGCACAAAGCAAATCCGAAGTTGGATTGATGCTAGGAGGTGCTAATTATTTAGGAGATGTTTCTTCTTCTAAAGTTTATTCTTTCAAGCAAATACAAGCTGGAGGTGGCTTGTATGCTCGATATCACGTGAATAGGCATATTTCTCTTCGAGGAAGTTTCTTTTACACCAAGTTAAAAGGTGATGATCTGAACTTCGTAGATGAAGCTGTATGGCGAGCAGATCGAGGGTTTAAATTTACAAATCCAGTTTATGAACTTTCATTTACTCCTGAATTTTACATTTTAGGAAATACGATAAAACGAAAATTATTCCGCCCATACATCTTTGCAGGGATTGGCGCGGCATTCACCAACCCTCAAACCAACCTTATCGAAAAAGATGTTGATGCGGTTGAAAATGAACCAGGTTATTATCCAACTAATCATTTCTCTTTCCCTCTTGGAGGAGGAATTAATTTCGATATTAATGACAAATTTACACTTGGCATAGAAGCTTCTACTCATTTTCCTTTGACAGATTATTTGGATGGAATTAGTGAGTCTGGAAATGCTGGAGCAAAAGATTGGTTTGTCTTTGGAGGTTTAACTATAGGTTACAAATTCGGAGAAGTTGTTCCTACTTATGTTGATACTGATGGAGATGGAGTAAATGATGATACTGATCTTTGCCCTCTTGTTGCTGGAGATTTGCAAGGATGTCCTGACTCTGACTCAGATGGAATTGCTGACTTGCAAGATGACTGCCCTAATTTAGCTGGAGACAAAAGGTTCAAAGGATGTCCTGATTCTGATTCAGATGGAATTGCTGATATCAATGACCTTTGTCCTGACACTCGAGGTACGATGGCAATGAATGGATGTCCTGATTCTGATGCCGATGGAATCGCTGACAATAAAGATAAATGCCCTAACCTTGCAGGAACTCTTGCAGGAAATGGATGTCCTGATGATACTGATGGAGATGGAGTTTATGACATCGCAGATAAGTGTCCGACAGAAAAAGGAAATCTAAATGGTTGTCCTGATGCTGATTTGGACGGAATTGCTGATGCTGATGATTTCTGTCCTTTAGTTGCTGGAACAAAAAATACTAAAGGTTGTCCTGATGCTGACTCAGATGGAATTGCTGATGCGATGGACGATTGTCCTCTCGTAGCAGGTATTTCTAATAACAAAGGATGTCCTGAAGTTTTAGTTGCAAAAGGGGAAGCTGAAGTAGTTGATACAAAAGCTGAGACTAGCGTAAACGCAAATACTTACACTTACTTAGTAAGTGATATTTACTTCAATCAGACTCGTGTAAAAATTAGCGAAAACGAAATTACTAAATTGGATGAAGTAGCAAAGTTGATGAAAAAAGATGCTGACCTTAATTTAAAAATCATCGGTCATACTGACGATACCGGAGACATGAAATTAAACGACCACCTTTCTATGCGTCGAGCAAGAAGATGTTATAAATATTTAGCATCAAAAGGAATCGCATTAAATAGAATGACTTTCGAAGGTTCAGGAGCAACTAAACCAAAATATGACAACTCAACAGAAGAAGGTAAAAAGTTAAATAGAAGAGTTGAGCTTGCTTTTTTAAAGTAAAAAAATTTTAGTGATATAGAGAAGGGCTGTTAGCGATTTGCCAACAGCCCTTCTTTTTTATTTTGATAATTTTGATTAATCATTTTCGTCTGACTCGTTTCCATCAAAATCAATAAACTCGACGTCCTCCTCATCTCCTCCTAAATCTGGAATCACATCCTTCCAATCCGTTGGTTCTTCAATCGAAACGATATTTCCGAAATGTTTAATTAACTCTTCTTGAATTTTACGCTTTCTAGTTCCACTTGCATCTAATTGTTGACTTACCCGCCTTTTGTCCGACTCGTAAGTAAAGGTTTCCATTGGTCCATAAATTCGATAATACAGATTAAACCATCCATTCTTTTTAGCCTTTTGAGGTTTTAAATTAGAATTATGCTTTTTGAATTTATTCAAAATAATTTGCCCTGCATTCACCTTGATATTATAATCAATTTTATTTTCAAAAGTATGCGTTCCACTCACCGCCAAATTCATCGCATTACTTTGAACAAACATGGCAGGCATAAATAACTTGCTATTTTTCACCTCCATATAATTATGGATATTGGTGAATTTAATTCGACGTAAGTCTTCAATTTTGACATAGTCAGAAAAATCATAGAGCATTTTTAATCCTACTAATTCCCCATTAGATATTCCAACATCTCCGAGCACGTGTAATTTATCGGTCAAAAATGTTCCATCTTCACTCCAAAAAGATTCTATAAAAAACTTTGCATTCAGGGTCCCTTTAAGATTATTATCAGTTAAAACTTCTTGTCCAAAGTTTTCGGTTTGCCTTAAGAACTCATTAATATTGATTTGCTCACAAATGAATTTTGCTTCCATGTGAGGTTTTCCTTCGAAGAAAGTTTTTCCATCCACTAGCATTCTGCCTTCCATCATTTTCACTTTTCCTTTGACCGCCATTTCATTATTATCAAATTCTAATGTTCCTTGAAAGTCTTCTCCTTCTATTTTTTCATAATTAAATTCCGCAATATTCGCAGCAAATGTTCCTTTAAAGAAATTGGTGATTCGCTCCCGAGATTGATTTTTGGCAACTTGTTTTGAATTAACTCCTGGTGCTGCTTTAATAGTTTTTACACTTTCATCAGTTGGAATTTCAGTAACTTTTAATAATTTATCAAAATCAATTTTGGTGGCATCCAAGGAAGCATTAAATTTCAATTCTGCATTTTTACTATTCAATGAATCAGCAAAAAGTACAGGTAAGAAATTTAAAAATGTTCCCTCTAATTCAATTTCAGTTCCTGGTGCTTCGAATACTAAACCTTCCACCTGTAAACTATTATTATCAAATTTTAACAACCCTTTATCTATTATAACAGCTTCATTATTGATCGTCATCGAAGCATTTTTAAACTCTACATCCCCTGAGGTCGTCACTCGTGCAATTCCGTATGGGCTGATAATATCATTTAATTTACCTTTGATTCGTAGTTTCTTCATTTCAACTTCTCCGTCTGCATCTGTTATAATTGGACTATTCAACATCCCGTAAACTGACTCCAAAGGAATTGCACCATTTAAATTAAAATCAATCAACGGATCATCCAAATTAGAAATACGTAAGCCCCCTTCCAACAATTCTCGATTAAAATATCCTTTAAAATCAGAAATTTCAAAAGATGAGTTTTGATTATTTCTTTGCTTCCCATTTGAGAAAATTGCAGTAAAAGAAACATCATTAAGAGAGCTTCCCAATTTTTCAGAATTAATTTTTCCCTCCTCCAAACCGAACTCTACAATGACTGCTGGGTTGGAACTTTCAGTTTGAGGTCCTTTGATGGTACTATTAAAAAAGAAGGTTCCTTTGCTATCAAAATCTTCAATGGTACTTTTATTTTCAGGTGGCAACAAGGCAACTACAGAAGACAAACTTCCATCATCACTTTTTATTTTCAAATCATAATTATACCCTCCTTGGATTCTTTCGATCAATCCATCTACATTAAATACATTGGAAGAAACTCCAACCGTTACATCGTCAAATTTATATTTACCATTTGTAAAATCCACATCGATCTTAGCATCGTAAATGATCTCTTCATCCACTAAAAATTGGTCTTCACCTGATTGGAAAAAATGAAATTTAATATCCGCAAAACTGGAAAGTGAAAATTTACTCGCCGAAAAATCGCCAGAAGCAACAGCTTTGTTCAAATGAAATTTAGTATAATGTTGCACGGTTTGGTCTACATAAATAACTTCGACTCTATTCAATCTAGCTTCATCCAAAGAAAGCATAACTTCATTTCCTTCTTCGCCATCAGTAGAGGATGTGGTTGAACTTTTGATGATATCATAATTGGTTCTCCCTTTTTTATCTTTCTTGATATACAAAGAACCGTCTTCGATGACGATGGAATGCACTTTGATATTTGATCCAAAAAGGCTAAACAATCCAAATCGAAATGATAGGTTCCGAGCATCCAAAAGCGTCCCGCTCAAAGCATCATCTAACTCAACATCATGCAAATTGGCAGAGGCATCTGGAAAACCAGAAAGCAAAGAAAGATTGAATTCGCCAACTCGAAGTTCAGTCTTAAGTTGTTTATTAACTTCTGTGACTAATCTTTCACTAATCTGATCTTCGAATATAGAAGCCATCACAATCAAAAGGAACATGACTACTAAAATAAAAAGGCCAGACCAAACCAAAAACTTTTTTAGATACTTACTCATTGATAGGGAATAGGTTTTAGAGATTTTTTTGAAAACTATAATTTTAACTAGAAGGACTAAGGAGAGTTTCCATGTGTTCCAATTCTTTTTTTAAAACACATTACGCATAAAATTAATGCAATTTCAGAACTTTTTAAACGAAATGCTTGGCAACATTATTTTTAAATAAAAACTCTTTGTCAAAAGAAGTTTAGAAATAGCACGATTAGGGGCAAAAAAAAAGTCCATCTACAAATTGTAGATGGACTTTTGATTTTAAAAAGTGGGCGATGAGAGACTCGAACTCCCGACCCCCTCGGTGTAAACGAGGTGCTCTGAACCAACTGAGCTAATCGCCC
>CAYGRM010000411.1:0-3287 GCA_964352225.1 uncultured Saprospiraceae bacterium
GATTTGAGGACAAACAAATCCAATCTTCTCCAAAATTCTCTGAATAGTATAAATTTCCAGTTGTAGTTCCAAAGACTAGCTCGTCCTTGCTAATTGCTAAACTGTGTCGAAAAACTATATCAAAACAATGCTCCTGTGGCAAGCCATTATTAAGTATTTCCCAATTTTGGCCAGCATCCTCTGTTCGACAAACTGTCAAAGCTAAATTATGAGCCACTCGAACTTCATCACTTACTGCTGGAATTACCCATGCCCGATTCTCATTTTCATGATCGATTGCCAAAGCAAAACCGTAGTCCGCTATCCCATTTTTATCGGTGATATTTTCCCAATTGGCACCTGCATCATTTGATCGAAAAATACCGCAATGATTTTGCTGCCAAAGTACATCTGGATTTTTGGCACAAGCTAAAAGCAAATGTGGATCATGTCCTACCTCTACTTTTGGATTCGGTAAATAAGTGGCAATCAATCCATTATTTTTTGGCTGCCAGGTTACACCTCCATCTTTAGTTTCAAAAACTCCAGCACAACTTACTGCTACATAAACATGCTGTGAATCTCGTGGATCAACTACTATCGAATGAATGAATGGAAAATCTCGACCTGCTCCAAACCATTGATTTTGATCTTTTCGACTAGAATGATTCCAGAGACCTTCCACTAGTTCAAAATGTTTTCCAAAGTCGTTGGAATAAAACAATCCCCCAGGCTCTGTTCCTATCCACAGTCCGTTAGGATTATCTTTCCCTGCATGACAGATACACCATATTTTTTTTAATACAGCTAACTTACCTTGATTAATTTCGATACCTTCTGGATACTTAGGTGCAGCCACCATTTCCCAAGTTTGCCCTTCATCATTTGAAAAATGTAACTTTTGCCCCCAATGCCGATGAGCCAAACCTGCCCACCAAGTACCTGTAATTTCATTTTTATAAATAGTACTAACCGGCAATCCTAGAAAGTGAACTTTCACAATTTTCCATTCATTTTCTTTTTTCCCAAATTCAACAAGTCCCTTACTTGTCCCCACTAATATTTTTTTGTTTTTCATAAAATCGTTAAGTTGCAGTTGTAATTAGGAGTCAAGAGTGAGAGCGAACAATCTCACTCCTGAATCCTGTTTCCTAAAACAATAATATGAAAGATTTATTAAAAAAAATCCAAGAGTGGAAATCAATCCATAAAAGTTTCGCCATTGCGACCGTTATTAAAACTTGGGGCTCCTCTCCTCGCCCTATCGGTTCCTCGATGATAATTTCTGAAGATATGGAAATAGCAGGTTCGGTTAGTGGAGGTTGCGTGGAGGGAGCGGTGGTCAAATCTGCTTTGCCTCTCCTAAAAAATGGAGAAGGAAAACAGCTTTCATTTGGCGTTACCAATGACGAAGCATGGGAAGTTGGATTAAGTTGTGGGGGGAAAATGGACGTCTATGTTGAACCATTTTTAGGTGCCAATGAATCAGAAAATCTGATCTGGAAAAGATTGGAAGAGTGTTTAGAAAATAATCAAGGATGTATTTTAATGACTCGATTATCAGATGGAAAAGGTCAACATATTCTAATTCTAGCTGACGGTGAAATTGTTGGAGAAAATAAAAATGAAGCAATTCAAAAAACAGGACTCCTTGCATTTCGACAAAGAAAAAATCAGGTGGTAGAAATCGAAGGAATTCAATATTTTGCCCAAGTTTTCCCTCGCAAAAGTCAAATGTTAATCATTGGCGCAGCACACATTACCGTTGACTTGGTACAGTTAGCGAAGATGTATGATTTTCATACTATCGTTATTGATCCTCGTGGAATTTTCACTAACAAAACTCAATTTACTACTCAACCTGATTTTATTTTTGAAAAATATCCTTCGGAAATTTTATATGAATTCAAACTTGATCAATACACCTATGCCATCGTTTTATCTCACGACCCAAAAATTGATGACAACGCATTAGAAATTTTACTCCGCTCTAAAGTAGGTTATATTGGTGCTCTGGGAAGTCGTAAAACTCATGCAAAAAGAGTGGCAAGATTATTAGAAAAAGGGTTTTCAGAAAAAGAAATTAAGAAAATTCACTCGCCTGTAGGAGTAGATATAAAAGCAAAAACGCCTAAGGAAATTGCATTAAGCATCATGGGAGAAGTTATTCAAGTAAAGAATGAGTTTTTGTGATTTTCTCTTTAGAGACGCTTCCCTAAATACTTTTCTCTTGGAACAAAATAAATAATTATCGCTCCCAAAATTATTTTCACAATTGCACCTGGCAAAAATGGATAAAATCCATAATCTAGTGCTTTTTCATAACCATATAAATAGGTGAGTTGCGCTATTCCAAATACTAAGATGACAGCTGTTCCTATCGCCATCGATGTCAAACAATATAAAAATCTTCTTCCATATCCTTCTTCTTGCAACACGCCACAGACATATCCTCCTGCTAAAAAACCATACAGAAATCCACCACTTCCACTTGTAAAAGTGGCTATTCCTGATGCTCCTTTTGCAAAAACTGGTAACCCAATCAAACCTAAAATTAAATAAATAGCAATGGCGAGTAATCCTCTTTTTCGTCCAAGAATAAATCCTACTACTAATACTGCTAGACTTTGTCCGGTGATCGGAATTTCACTTTCATTCCAATAAAAATTAAATGCAATCATTGCACCTAAGCAAATAAATAAAACACCTAGACCAACCTTCAATGTATCTCTGTCAATATTCATTTCTAATCTTTGTATAATTCGAGCTGAAACCAATGTCGTAGAACATTTCTAAATTATGCCTGTAATTTTAGAAATAATTTTCCCTAAAGAAAAAAGAATGGTAGAAAACTTTATACTCACTCAATAAAAAGGCTGTTAGCGCTTTGAGCACTAACAGCCTTAATTTTATCTGCATAAATTACATTTTAGCCAAAAAATGTAATCAATTGATCTGCTAATTCTTTTCCAATATTCGCCTGTGCTTGCATCGTCGAAGCACCAATATGCGGAGTCAAAGAAACTCTAGGATGCTCCAATAATTCTCTCCTTGGAGTTGGCTCATTTTCAAAAACATCCAAACCTGCTGCAGCTACTTTTCCACTTTCCAATGCTTTCAATAAAGCAGCTTCATCAACTGTACCTCCACGAGCACAATTCACCAAAACGACTCCATCCTTCATTTGTGCAAATTCAGCATCTGAGAAAAATGGTTTTCCAATAAATGGAACGTGCAATGAAATGAAGTCAGCATTCGCCAACATTTCTTCCAGACTTACCGTATTTAGTTTTACCGATAATTTCACT
>CAYGRM010000411.1:3297-5804 GCA_964352225.1 uncultured Saprospiraceae bacterium
CACTTCATCAGAGTTAAAAACATTTACTCCAATTTCCATCTCACTAATTACAGGATCTACAGGTAAAACTTTCATTCCCAAAGCAACTCCAATTCGAGCCGTCTCTTGACCGATATTTCCAAAACCAAAAACACCTAAAGTTTTTCCTCGTAACTGAATTCCTTTCGAGTATGCTTTTTTCAATGCTTTAAATTCTGTATCACCTGAAACAGGCATTTGGCGATTGGCATCATGCAACGATCGAGCAACTGTAAACATATGCCCAAAAGCCAATTCGGCAACTGCTTGTGAAGAAGCCAATGGCGTATTCATCACTTGAATATTTTTTCCACGTGCATAATCCACATCTATATTATCCAATCCTACACCACCACGAGCGATAACTTTAAGATTTGGGCATTGGTCGATTAATGCTTGTCTCACTTTAGTAGCACTTCGAATTACAATCGCATCGTAATTAGGTAATATTTTAGGAAGGTCTTCTTGATCTACTTTATCTGTGTCAACTTGGAACCCTGCCGCTTCTAACATTTGTTTTCCGTCAGGATGAATCCCGTCGTTTACGAGTATTTTAATCATCTGTAAAAGATTTTTTTAATTAAAAATAGGTTAAAATCAAGGCGCAAAAGTCGTTATTTTTTTTGATGAAAGCCAATGATAAAAAGGTTTATTTTAGGGGAGATTTACGATGGGTAAAATTTAGAATTAATAAAAATAGGTATTACTGCGCTAAACAGTAACACCTATCTTTATTGGTTATAAATGACGTTAAATATTAAAAAAATCTAACATTCAGTCTTTTAACATTCCATCATCAAAATTATTGACCAATGGCTTTTTTGATGGTTTCTAATTGTTTGGTCACTTCTTCAAGTTCAGCTTTTGCATCATCCGCCTGCTTCTTCAATAATTCATTTTCTTGATACAAGTCCTTTAATCTTCTTTCTTTCTCATCCAGTTCATCTTGCAGTCTTTTCACTTCTCCATTGACAAAGGTTTCAGACGCTGGTTTTGTCGTAGTAGAATTACTTTCATTATCCGATGACTCAGAAGTCTCGATTCCAATTAACTCTTTCAAAGTATGCATTGGATCTTCCCCCTTCAAATAAGAAACGCCAAAAAAAAGTGATGGTAAAAAAATGATTAAGAATAAAAAAAATCGAGAGAAAGCAGTCATTTGCAATTTTCTTTTTGCCATGATTTATATTTTTTATTTAAAAAAATTCACATATATAATTACAAATATAAACCTACTCCTTCTTAATCGAAGGATTAATCTACCGATTTTATAAAAAATAAGATGAATTGAAATATCAGTTGTTCGTAAAGCTGATATTTATAATTATTTTTGCCAAAATTTAAACCTAAAGAAAGTATCCACTCGTTTAATAGACTTTATTCTAAATGAAGTTGTATGGGAGAACGTCTAACGTTCAACGTCCATCGAATAAAGTCTAATGTTTCGAGCATGTTTAAATTTAATTTAGTTTTTAGACAAAAAAATCTTCACTCAGATGATCCGCTATAAAAAAGACATTGATAATATTGTTACCCTTACTTTAGATATGGAAGGGCGAAGTTTCAATATCATCAATCACAAAATTGGTGTTCAGTTCAATCCCGTCATGGAACACCTTAAAAAGGAGAAAGCAAAAGGTGCTCTGAGAGGTATCATCATAACTTCCGCCAAAAAGAATTTTTTAGTTGGTGGTGATTTAGATTATTTACACCAAGAAACGAACTCCGAAGCTATTTTTGAATTTTCTCACAGCATGCAAAAATTCTTTCGAGAATTAGAAAGTCCTGGAGTTCCTGTGGTGGCAGCTATCAATGGTTCCGCTTTGGGAAGTGGTTTTGAACTAGCATTAGCTTGCCATTATCGAGTAGTGGTGGATGATCCAAAAATTCGATTAGGGCATCCTGAAGTAACGCTTGGAATTATGCCTGGAGGTGGTGGCGTGATCAGAATGTTGTGGACATTGGGAGTTGAAAAAGCCTATCATGTTTTAGCCAATGGTAAAAGGTTTTTGCCCAAAGAAGCTCTTGAAGCAGGTATTGTTGATGTGCTGGCAAAAGATGAAAAAGAAATGCTATCTACTGCCAAACAATGGCTTTTGGAAAACCAAGAAGGCCGAAGAATTTGGGATACTGCTGGTGGAAAAATTCCTGGAGGACGTGCCAAAAACAATGAATTAGGACATCGAATTGCATTGTTAACTGCTCAACTAATGCATGATACTGAAAATAATTACCCTGCTCCTGCTGCTATTTTAAATACTTTGGCAGAGGGATCTTTAGTTGATTTTGATACAGCTTGCCGAATCGAAAGTCGTTATTATACGGAATTAGTTAAAAGCCCTGAAGCTAAAAATATGATCAAAGCATTTTGGTATGACTTCAACGCCATCAAAGAAGGAAGTAGTCGGCCAAAGGGTTTTGGAAAATTTAGAGTGAAAAAAGTAGGAGTCATTGGGGCTGGTTTGATGGGGTCAAGTATTGCCTTTATT
>CAYGRM010000412.1:0-5795 GCA_964352225.1 uncultured Saprospiraceae bacterium
CGACATTACCGTGCTGCCGGGCCCGCTGGTGGTCCAAGGCACGTCACTGTCCGGCACCGCGTCACAGCTCTCGGTGACCTACACCCTGCAACCCCCCGGAGGCACCTGGGACGCAGCTGATGGCGGCACCTACAGCGTGACCATGAACGCTGAGGAAATTCGCGATATCGCCGTTACCGGAGCCAACAGTGTGGCCCCCGGTGAACTTGGCGAGTTTCAAGTGGTGATTGCCGAAATAAACATCAGCGGTAACGCCGTGTCGATTGCTGACGGCGATGATTCGCCGTCCAGTGCCGATGGGACTGCCCTGGCGGAAACAACGGTAGGCAGTACGCGTCAGCAAATCTTTGTTATTCAAAACCTGGGCAACGGCACGGTGAATCTCACCGCCCCGGTGGAAGTTACCGGCGCTGGATTTAGCGTTTCACAGCCGTTGGACACTGCATTGGCTCAGGATGAGACCACCCAGTTTCAAGTCAGCTTTTCACCACAGTCGACGGGCCTGGCCACAGCAGTGGTGACGGTGCTGAACGATGATGCCGATGAGGGGGTGTACTCATTTTCTCTGCAGGGTGAGGCGGTTGCTGCCAGCGAACTAATCTTTACTGATAGCTTTGAAACATTGCCTTGAGCGCGCTCTAAAGTCCAACCCGATAGCACCCCGAGCATGAACGAACACGCTAGTGAAATCGGTGTCAGGTCTTGCAGCAACGTATTTGGATATGTGGCAATGCAAGACCCCGGCTTTTTTACAAAAGCGGTTGCATTGCCCCAAACTTGGGGGTTCAAGCTGGGTAAATTGCGGCCGATAAACTGACACAAACCCCGATGTTAAACTAAGAGGCAATGAACCCGGCAAAACTCACTCTGCTCACTGTGCTGATCTGTTTGATTGCACAGGCCACTGGAGCAACTGCTGCTGAGCCTGACCCGCCTTTTGCGGTCTATTCAAAAAAGCACGGATTGAGTCAGTCAGAAGTCACCAGCCTGATCCAGGATACTGCCGGCTACCTGTGGTCGGGTTCGCTCCGTGGGCTCAACCGGTTTGACGGTGAATCCTTCGTCCAGGTTACCGTTACTGACGGACTGCGGATGAACGCACAGAATGCACTCACGCTGGATTTTCAGGGGCGAATCTGGGCCGGTGATGAAGGGGGAGGGCTTAGTATGCTGGTGAACGGGCGCGTTCATTCCACCTATCCACCACCCGCCTCAGGATCACCCATCAGCGCCATGGCAAATTCCGAACTCGGAATCATCGCGGGGACCGTTGGCGAGGGCACATGGCTCTTTGAATTCTCTACTGAGGCTTGGCGCCAGTTGTCCCCAAGCCCTGAGTCAGTGAACCAACTCGCCACTGATGGCATCGTTGTGGCTGTCGTTTCCCGCAAACACGAGCTAACTCTCACCTCCATCGACGGAACGCTGCCATTTGCAGAGGTCCCGGGCGCGTTCCAGGCGTTGTCCAACAATGCTGAAGGCAACGTTATCGTTGCAGAGGCGACCGGCGAGCTGTTTGGCATAACCGCTGAAGGTGGTCTAGCGCCGATCGGCCAGAACATAGGGGCATCGCCACTACTGATGACCATAACCCCGGCGGGTGTTTCATGGAGTGTTCACGACCGAACGCTCATGAACTCCTCTGGCCTGTCGGTCAAGTTGCCATGGCCCGATGCGTTGTCACTAGTGGTCGATCGCGAGGGTGTCGTCTGGCTTGGCTACATTGGGGGGCTGGTCCGATACCTCGGCAATACGTTTGAACACTACTCACTATCGGACAACGGTCAAGCCGAGGCCGTCTGGTCAATTTCTCAGGACCACCTGGGCAACATATGGTTTGGCACCGAAGACGGTGTGTTGGTCCTCGATCGTCAGCACAATTTGGTGAATCTTTCAAAACAGCTAAAGCTGCCGGACAACCCCATCATCGATATTCTGCCAGGTCCCAGCGATACCCAGCTTGTGGCCATCGTCAGCAAAGGCATTTACCAGGTTAATGCCCAGACCACGGAAGCAACGTTGCTCCCAGGAACCAAAGATATCGACTCATGGATTATCGCTTTGGAGAAAAATCGCTATCTTTGGATTTCAATTTACGAAAACGGCCTGATCCGTTACGACTGCTATCAACGAGGGCTTGCCAGAGAATAGCAGGTCACTCTGCTACCTCATGGCAACCGAGAGCCTACCGACGATTGGCGGAAATGGCGGCCAGGTCCGGCGTCGCCTTTTTTGCCCCAAAGAAAAATCTAGTGCCCAAAAAATGAGCTAAGGTGTCCCAAAATTTGAGACACATCATCCACAAGTTGCCAGAACCCATGCCACATTACATATATTTATTGCGAATCCAGCATGTTTTGGCTACCGATGGTTTTGTAAACTGCCCCAATAATTGGGCACCTTATATTTACCATGGGTAGGGCTCTCTGCAACGCCGGATCGAGGGCTGACGGATCTATCTATAAAAGACGCAATAGACCAATAGGATATAGCAGTGACGCCATCAACACTCTTGACTCACTTACGACTAACAACGCTTAAACTTGAACTGTGGGTTTTTTCGCGAAACCATCCAACGATTTGGGGCCCACCCCCGGCGACACAGGTCTATAAAAGAACACATACAAGAGGTCGTGTGCGTTTAGGGTATTTGATCGCACCATGTCTGTTTTTCGCGCTATTTACCGGAGCTGGATTCACTCAACCCGTTCAAACTGAGCAGGCCAACGGCGCTCAATCTCCCAAAACCTTGGACCAAATGGAAACGGACAGAAAAATCCGTGAAATTGAGAATATGCTGGATTCTGCGGACTTCGCCGTAGATAAATTCGTCAATAGCCGGATAGCAGACGTGAATTACCAATGCATGAGGGCGTTCCCCGACCCGCGATACTGCTCGTGTATCGCCAACAATCTTTTCACTTCCCTAGATTTCCGCGAGTACGTGGGCATATTGCTGATCGAAAAAGACAAGATCACCCAACAAGAATTGGATGATGAAACTTCGAGCCAAATAGACCACATATATGAACTACGTGAAAAATGCGCATTAACATCAGGGTCGGCAACCGGCGGGCTAAAGAAGGGTTCGGACTAACACCCACCACTTGTTTAGAAGGCATACCTCCGGATCGAGATGACAATCATATGATTAGTGAGCATGGCAAGGACAATAAAAAATGAGCAAAGAAGTAGACGATTCGATAATGCGTCAGATTCACTTGGCTATCCTTGAAAGCTACGGTGTAGATATTTCTAAGCCGGTATTACCCACACCGCAAATCACATTGATTCAGGCAGCGACAGCCGAGAAGCCACGACGCGTATCAGTCAAACACAGAGGCCAGACTTGCCACCTAGAAGATCGTAATGGGAAAATGGCTTTGATCGAGGCAAATTGAAAGAGCACCCTGCGGCACTCTAAGCCATGATTGCGCCTGCATGAGGATTGGCTTTCTTCTCCTGCTTTCGGGGCGCTTAGTGTCGGTGCTCGCTCTCTTCTTATCGAATTCCTACGAGTCTATCTATCGCAGAGAAACGGCAGTTTAGTTCTTTCCAGTCGCACAGCCGCCGAATTGCTGGGAGTGTCAAAAAAGCCGTTGGGAAATATTACAATGAGCTTTCTGAGAAAGGGTTTCTAAAGCAAACTTGCGCCTCTTCTTTCCGCAGAGGTCGGGCGAGAGAATGGGAACTCACAATGATGGCAGTTGATCTAAGAGAACCTACAGATCAGTGGCGAAAATGGAAACCAGACCAACAGGTTTTTTCTTTATTGACGAAATGATCAACACTTACCGCCGTTTAAGCGGTTACAGTTACTTGATGGGTTTTTTTGTTGGTCCCAAGATTTGATACAGAGCGTCCCAATTATTGAGAATAGTGTCCAAATACCTGCCACCCATCATCATTTTCGAAAGAGCGAGGCACCTGGAAAATTCAATAAAATCATTAACATAACCTTTTTTGGACTGTCCCGAAAACTGGGCAACATATATTTACCATGTCTCTGACAATAACTAGACCACAAAGCTGGAAATTGGCCGACCGGTGCCCAGCAGAGAGTGCAACTTGTGCTTGACCGCAAGGCTGTAAGGCTAGCCATTATGGTGGACAACGCACTTAGTAACGGCAATCGATGCCGGGCCCGCGTGCTATCTGCAGAATTAGCAAAGATCGAGGTAAAAAATTTGGCATCAGCGAGAAGACAGAACGATTCATAGTGGCTTTTAGTGCCGCACTCGCATTTCAAGAAGCTGGACAGTTGTTTAATCACATCCGGTGGCTCACCATTGCGTCTGAGTGTGGAACACATGAAGAAGCTGAGTTCTGCCAGACACTAATTAATTCTGCACAGCGATCTCGCCACTAATTCGGGGTGGGTGAGCAGACCGTATATGGTACTTTCTGTTCGCACAATCGTGGGATGACTGCTACCCAGCGGCATATTGGATAAAGAGACATTGCGACTTCACAAGCTAAGGACTCATTTTTTGAATTCCGATAAGAGACAAATTGCTTTCCTTTTCATCTTGTTTCCCATAATTATATCTGCAGCAATCGCACAGAACATACCCGCCTTGTACGACGCTGAAAATCAACGGATAGGCACCATAATCGACGTGGGGTTCGGTGGATCTCTCAACAGCGTTGTTGTGGCAACAAGGGACGGAACACTAATGCGCTTGACGACAGCACTTGAGACTGGAGACACAGCCCTACTTCGAATCAGTGATCTGATCTTTCTGACAGATGATTGCTCTGGGCAGGCTCATGCTTGGACAGAAACTCGAGGAGTAGTTTTTTACCACCCGTCGGAAGAAAGCTATTTCATCGGAGATGTTGAATCCCCCATTATCGGGATACTTGGAGAGCCACCAACTCAGTCTTTTACTAAGTTGACTTCTGAAGGTAATTGCGTCCAAGGTTCCCCTCCTACTCAGCCTCCTAGAGGTATTATCCCGGTTAATGAGATTGACTCAGCGGCTTACGGCTTCACGGCTCCTGGCGGGTTTAAAAACCCAGTGAGAATTCGGATGGAGTCATCAGAAGTAACGTTCTGCAACGGATTCGAGGCCTGTCGGTAGACAAATACCAATCATTAATCTGCAAGATTAGGACTTCCAGACACTTTCGAGTTACCTAAGCTGCTCTGAAAAGAAGTGTTCTTGTACACATCAGGGTCGAACGGATGAACGGAAACAATTTGCGATAGCGGGATAACAACATGAAACTGAGCCGGATCACTGACTGTCGACGGATCGTATGCAATGTTCAGATCGACTCCTTGATCGGAATCTCGAAACCCGCTTAGAACCAATACAATTCGCAGCCACTGATCCGAATCTCCAGATGTACTCACATCGTACTTGTCAACGTACCCGACATATACCTTGCCGGTGCTTATCGTAAACATTAGCATCTTTGGCTCGTCCGTGATGGACCATAATATTGTTTGCGACAGTTCGTTGCTCGAACTCACCTCCTTAATCAAGGAGAGCATTGAGGGCCATGTGCTTGGTCTTCTCAAGTTGGCCGCAAGCCAACCAATTATTAAAGAGAGGATAAACACCGAAACCGCACCCGGGGCCAACCCGGCAAATTTAACGACCCTTTCGAGCAATACCAAGAAAAACCTATACAGCTCGAGGCTTAGCAGCATGGCGTGCGCCACAGCACCAAGACTTACGAAGATAACACCACATGCCGCAATGCGAAGGTAGAGTCTATACCCACTCTCTCGAATGGATCGGTTGTGTTGATCCGTATCGGTCGCCAAGAAACAGTAGCCGCTAAGC
>CAYGRM010000413.1:0-5770 GCA_964352225.1 uncultured Saprospiraceae bacterium
AATTACAACTAATCATCTTCCTAGCTTTCTTAATCATTTTTAGCTGCCAAACTCCTAAAAATGAATCAGATATTTCAACGAATACAAATTCAACCTCTACCCAAAAGAACTCTTCAGAGGGTACTCCTGATGCCTCAACATTAGCAATGATTACAAAAATTAATGCGGCAAATTCCAGAATTGATCCTTCTAAAATCAGCTCAGCAATGAACACGATCAGAGCGAATATGATTTTTCAACAAATGCAATCTGTAACTGGCAATGATAGAATAAATTTGGAATATAGATACTCGCGTGAGATTCTTCGAGCTGGCGAAACCACTATGGCAATCAACTCATTCTTATCTCTTATTGAGCAATTAAAAATACTTCAACTTCCTAACAAACAGCAAATTATGCTCATGGTCAAAAAGGATTTAGCCATAGCCTATATGCGAAAAGCGGAACAAGAAAATTGTTTACAAAACCATACTGCAGAGTCTTGTATAATTCCTATTTCAAAAAATGGGCAACACCAACTCAAAGAAGGGTCTCAAAAAACAATAGAGCTTTTAAATGAAATACTTGCGATTACACCTGAGGACAAAGACTGTCAATACCTGCTAAATATAGCTCATATGACTCTTGGTCAATATCCTGATAAAGTCCCTGCTAAATTTAGAATTCCACCTAGTTATTTTAATTCTAGTGATGACATTGGAACTTTTAAAGATATAGCGATGAACTTAGGAGTTGATCAAACTGCTTTGTCTGGTGGTACCTGTGTTGATGATTTTAATGGAGATGGCTACCTTGATATAATTGCTTCTTCATGGGGATTTTCAGATCAAATTCAATATTTTGAAAATGATAAAAAGGGAGGATTTGAAAATAAAACTAACTCGTCAGGATTAAAGGGAGTTACCGGTGGGCTGAATCTTAGACATGCAGATTATAATAATGATGGTCATATTGATTTTCTAATTTTGCGAGGAGCTTGGTTTTCAAGTCAAGGAAAAATTCCAAATTCTTTAATTAAAAATAATGGTGATGGAACGTTTACAGATGTAACTATAGAGGCTGGAATTTATTCAGAGGCTCCTACTCAAACTGCAGGATGGGCTGATTTCAATTTAGACGGGTGGTTAGATTTATTTATTGCCAATGAATCCAATGAAAAATATTCAACACCTTGTGAATTATTTGAAAGCAATGGCGACGGTACTTTTAAAAATGTTACTCAATCTGCTGGTTTAAATACGACTGGTTTTTTCAAGGGAGTTTCTTATGGTGATCTTAATCAGGATGGTTATCCTGACCTATACCTTTCTAATCAAGGAGCAGCTAACCAACTTTTTATCAATAATTCAAATAGTGGAAATTTAAGCTTCACTTTGACATCTGCAGGTGTTGAACAACCATTAGCAAGTTTTCCTACCTGGATTTTTGATTATAATAATGATGGGTTGGAGGATATTTTTGTATCAGGATATGGATATGGAAAATTGACTTCGGCTAGTTTGATGCTAGATGGGATTAATAAAAAAGGTCATCCTCAAAGACCTTATTTATATCGAAATAATGGAGATGGTAGCTTTACTGATGTATCCATTCAAATGGGATTGAATGAACCAATTACCACGATGGGCTGCAATTTTGGAGATCTTGATAATGATGGGTTTTTAGATTTCTATTTAGCCACAGGAGAGCCAAATTTATTCTCTATCGTCCCAAATAGAATGTATCAAAATAAAGAAGGAAAAAAATTCCAAGATGTCACCTACAAATCAGGTTTTGGGCATATCCAAAAAGGACATGCCGTAGGTTTTGGAGATTTGGACCATGATGGAGACCAAGATATCTATGCAGTTATGGGTGGGGCCTACGATGGAGATGTTTATCAAAACATTCTTTTTGAAAATCCGATTGGAAATAAAAATAACTGGGTCAGCATTTTATTGGAAGGAACTACTTCCAATAAATCTGCCATTGGAGCAAGATTGACCTTAACGATTGATGAAAATGGAAAGACTCGTAATGTATTTCATACAGTAGGGACAGGTGCCAGTTTTGGCGGAAATAGTTTGCTTGCAGAAATTGGAATAGGACAAGCTTCAACAATTAAAACCCTTGAAATTATTTGGCCAAATAAAACTCAAAGGAAATCTATCTTCGAAAATATTCCTATTAATTCCTATTTGAAAATAACTGAAGGATTTGCTGATTTTAAAAAAATGGAATATGCAAAAACTCCTTTTAAAAAAGAAAAAATGGAACATCATCATCATTAATTTTAAAAAAAACTCCTTTTAGAATTCATTATCTAAAATGAGTTTTTTTTAAAATCTAAATCCAATTATTGGACTTCTTTGTTCATCTTGTAAATTTGCATAGCATCATTATTATTCGCAACGATGATGGTTGGATTTCCACTTCCTTGATCTAATATCTCAATTGCTCTGACATCTTTGTAAAGTGCTAATCCAGTTTTATAACTTTGCATTGGATTAAAATTACCTTTACCATCTCCCAGTAAAATTTGTCCAATTCCGGCATCACTTCTCGTCGTTTCTATTTCACGATTATAGTAATTCCCACCAATTAAAAGGTCTAAATTTCCATCCCCATTAAAGTCCTGTGAAACGATTCCAAAAATGGGAGAAATTTGAGCTTCGTTAGGAAGATGATGTAATTCAAATTCCCCATCCCCTAAGTTCTCAATATAAACCGACTCAAACATTTTAACATTCCGATATTCTGCTCCTTCCTTTCTTGCCCCCAAAACTTCATCAATAGTGGCTTTTCCAAACTTGTCATAATCCTTAAATTCATCTTTGATAAAAGGCAATTGTTGAGAAGAACATTCTCTACCTCTTACTGGATAACACACTCCATCTTCATAATAACCTAAATATACATCGTGTGTTCCGTTATCGTCAAAGTCTTTGATGTATAAGGTAAATGGTTGATCTTTTGAAGCTTTGTATTTAATATTCAATCCTAAATTTCCTGCAATTAAATCTTGATCTCCATCATTATCAATATCTGCAACAGTCAAATTATTCCACCATCCCTCAGTATTTTCCCATCCTACACTTTTAGAAACATCTGTTAATTTCCCTTCATTATTTTCATAACAAGTCAATCCCATCCACTCTCCAGCGATCATCAAATCTTCATCATTGTCTCCGTCATAATCCATCCATAATGCTGTAGTCACCATTCCAACCTCCTGTAATCCTTCGGCAATTTCGTTAGTAAAATCTTTAAATTTCCCATCTTCATTCTTCAATAAAAAACTTTTTGGTGTCATTCCATATTTACCAGGTACTTGTCGCCCTCCCACAAATAAATCTAAATCTCCATCTTTATCAAAATCACTTGCTGCTACAGTTGCACCACTTGAATTCATTTTGGGAAGCATACCATTTGCTTTTGTAAAATTGCCTTTTCCATCATTTAAATAAATACGATCTTGATAATTAGTTGAATTTTCCTCATATTCATTCCCTCCGCTCACTACATATAGATCAGCATCTCCATCTCCATCAGCATCAAAAAATAAGGCACCAATATCTTCTGAATTTTTATCCTGACTAAAACTATTCATAGAAGTTTTTTGAAATTGACCATCACTAGTTTGAGCATATATTTCACCACTTTGACCAATTGGGCCACCTATAAAAAAATCTTCTTTTCCATCTCCATTTACATCAGCTTTAGCTAAACAAGGGCCAAGCGTTGACATTTTATGTGGAATCAAAATCTCTCTAGCATAATCATCATATTCGTTTTCAGTATGCTTAAAATCAATTCCTACCTGAGATGTATCATGTACTAAAAGTGCGGTTTCTTTTATTAAATTATCTCCTGTCCCTATTGCATCTTTTTGACTTATAACTAAAAGTTGATTTGCTTTTACATCACTCAAAACCGTACTTCGTCCATCAGGCCAAATGGCTGTTAGCTTATTGACTTTTGCATTTTTTCCTAAACCAAAATGCAAAACAGCTTCACTTGTTGACATGTAACCTCGAATGGGGGAAAGCTCTTGAACTTGCTTTTCACCTGATCCATATTCAATTTCTACAAAGGTTCCTATGGCTCCCAAATTTTTTCCATCACCTCTCAAGGATAGTCTCAGATAATTATTAAGTCCTTTATCAGAAGAAATATTTTCAAAAATCCCGGCAGGGTCATTAGAGTTATTCGTGATAATATCTAAATCTCCATCACCATCCAAATCAGCATAGGCTGATCCATTGGTAAAAGTTGGAGTTCCATGCCCCCAAGTCATACTCAAATCTGTAAAAGTTAGATCTCCATTATTTTTATAGATGAAATTTGGAATCTTAACTGATGGAGCTAATTCCATTACTTTTAGTGGATCTATCTTTTCTATTCCAGCTTCTTTTTGGGCTGCTACATATTCTCGTTTCTTTTTGGCATAATCATTATTTCTTACGTCTCTTAACTGCCCATTAGTCACATGCAGATCGGGATAACCATCATTATCAAAATCACCTAAAAGTGTTGACCAACTCCAATCTGTACTAGATACTCCAGCCAATTGACCGATCTCACTATATGTCCCATTTCCATTGTTTAATTGCAACGCATTGAACATATATTGATAGTGGTATCCTGCATTGGCTAACTCCCAAAACTTCTGAGGATTCATTCCACTCATATTAGTTTTGAGTCGATAATTATCTGCAGCTACCATATCTGCAGTATAAATATCCAACCAACCATCATTATTAATATCAGCTATATCAGCTCCCATACTAAAGTTACTCATATGTCTAATGGCTTCGTTAGCAATATTTGTATAAGTTCCATTTCCATTATTTTGATAAAAAATGTCTGGCTCTTCATAGTCACATGCCACATAAATATCAGGCCACCCATCTCGATTCATATCTCGAACAATTGCACTTAGAGAAAAAGAATAATTGGTAATTCCTGCTTCACCCGTAACATCAGTAAAAGTATTGTTACCATTATTATGATAAAGACGATCAGTATAAGCGTAATTTCTTTTATCCTTTAATGCTCTTTTCATTTCAACAGGCGTAGGTGGTTGATTTGCTACATATAAATCCAAAAAACCATCTTTATCAATATCCAACCAATTGGCCTGAATACTAAAACCTGCATCACTTATTCCATATTCCAATGCTTTTTCAGAAAAAGTAAGGTCCCCATTATTGATATATAAATGATTGGTTCGAGCTGCATTATCTTCCACTAAAAATTTACAAACATAAATATCAAGGTGACCATCATTATTTACATCTGCAAAAGAAACACCTGTTGACCAATCATTTGGATCATCAACTATTCCTGCTGAAACTGTAATATCTTCAAACTTCATATCTCCTTTATTGAGATATAATTTATCTGGAACCATATTCCCTGAAAAATATAAGTCTGGTAAACCATCATTGTTAATATCGCCAACACCAACTCCTGCCCCCATATACAAACCATCATATTTGAGGTAATTCATTTTGAGGTTTTCTTCAATAGCATTATTGAAGCTGATTCCTGTAGAACTGGCAGGTAATTGATTAAATAACTGAATAGAGGCTGGATCAATTTCACTTGTAGACAAGGGAATTGTCTTGGAATTGTCGCCACAACTTAGAAATAAAACAATTATAAAAAATGTAAAAATAAATTTTTGAGTCATGGTGTATAATTTTAATTTGCTAAGAATTACAATGAATTTTTTAAAAATAACCTAAAAAAAAAACAAAATTATAAATTTTAGGATAAAAAATAGACA
>CAYGRM010000414.1:0-5769 GCA_964352225.1 uncultured Saprospiraceae bacterium
GTACATTGATAAACCAACAACCAGAGTTTTACTAGTTGGTTATCAAGCGGAAGGTACAAGAGGAAGACAATTACAAGAAGGGATTCATGAAGTGAAAATTTATGGGAAATACTATCCCGTCAAAGCTAAAATTTTGACTGTCCAAGGATTATCTGGTCATGCCGACCAAAGAGAATTATTGGATTGGATGAGTGAAATTAAAAACACACCAGAAAGAGTTTTTATCGTTCATGGCGAACCACATTCAGCAGATGTTTTTCGAGTTAAAATTAAAGATACGTTCGGTTGGGAATCTACCATTCCTGAATTGTATTCCATGGAAGAATTTGATTTAAAAACTGAAAACGCAGTAACAGAAAGTTAATAATGGCAACCGAAGATTTCACAGCAATAGGAATTGCACTTGGATTAGGATTGCTAGTTGGACTTCAACGAGAGCGCTATCATTCGAAGATTGCGGGAATCCGCACCTTTACTTTGATTACTCTTTTTGGAAGTGTTTCAGCTATGCTCGCCAAGTATTTTGAACAAAGTTGGATTATCGCAATGGGTGGATTATCCGTTGCTTGGTTATTGGGCGTTGCTAATTATTTGAAAAAAAATGATAAAGAATCTGACCTTGGTCAGACCACAGAAATTGCTGCACTAGTCATGTTTGCAGTTGGAGCTTGTTTGATTATTGTAAATCATTTGGTAGGAGTTGTTGTAGGTGCAACGGTAGCTTTGTTGCTTTATCTAAAGCAATATTTAAGTACCATCGTTGACCGACTCGGTGAAAAAGACCTCCAAGCCATCATGCTTTTTGTAGCCATTTCTTTAGTGGTTTTACCTGTATTACCTAATGAAAATTTTGGACCATATAATGTTTTGAACCTTCGAGAAATTTGGTTGATGGTGGTTCTAATTGTAGGAATTAGCATAGCTGGATATTTCACTTATAAATGGTTGGGTAAAAATATTGGAAACGGGTTGAATGGAATTCTCGGTGGATTAATTTCAAGTACTGCAACCACAGTTACTTATTCTAAACAAGCGAAAGAAACCCCTGCCACTACTCAGCAAGCAGGTTTTGTAATCATGGCAGCTTCAACTGTTTCGCTACTAAGAGTAACACTCCTAGCTGCAGTTGTAGCTCCACGTCAAATCTCCGTAATCGCTCCACCAATACTTTTAGTTGGCGCTTTTATGGTTTTGATTTCTGTCGTTTTATTCTACTTCAGTAAAAATGATGATAGTAAAATGCCTGAACCTGAAAACCCTGCTCAATTCAAAACCGCTGTCATCTTTGCAATTCTATATGCGGTGATTTTATTAGCAATTGCTTTTGTTAAAGATAAATTTAATGAAGTTGGACTTTACATTGTAGCCATCATTAGTGGTTTGACTGATATGGATGCGATTACACTTTCCCTCTCAAATAAGATGAATGATGAAAAGATAGAAGCTGCTTCAGGGTGGTTTTTAATTATACTCGCTGCACTCTCAAATCTGGTTTTTAAAGGCGGTATTGCAGCATTTTTAGGAAATCGAAAACTATTGAAAATTATTGTTCCTGCATTTGGAGCAACCTTATTAGTTGGAGCTTTGGTGATGTGGTTGTGGAAATAAAACAGTAAAAAGGTGAATATTTTTATTACCTATAAATTCAGGAAGATGGTATCTCTAATTTTTTTAATCATCATTCTTTTCCTTGCAGCAGTCGCATTTCGTGGCTACCTCCACGGAATAATGTCTCCACCTTATGACCCAGAGAAAATGACGCTCAATTATGAACGCATTGGAAATGGTGAAACCAAAATAATTCTCTTACATGGTTTGACGGGCTCTTTGAAATATTGGAAACATGGGTTAGGAAATTTACCAGACGCTAGTTCATTATTGCTGATTGACCTTTTGGGATTTGGAGATTCACCAAAACCCAAAAGTGAATATACCCTCGAAGAACATTTAGGAGCAATAGAAAAAGTAGTGAAAAAAGAAGGATTTGATTCTGGTAATTGTATTGTTATAGGACATTCTTTAGGAGCTATTTTAAGTATAGCACTTGTTGGAAAACATCCTGAATGGTTTCAAGGATTAGCGGTAATTGGTCTTCCATATTTCAAGGGAAAGAAAGCCATTAAAAATAGATTTAGCAAATCTTCGATATGGGATAGCATTAGTGTGGATTCGGAATATAAGTTTGTTTGCTTTTTTCATCCACTTTACGTCACGGAATTTTTTCGACCAAAATATGTCCCCATGGATATTTTTAAAGATATAGGCAAACATACTTGGATAAGTTATTACAACACCTTGGATGAAGTCATTATCAATTCTGACCTCGTGGATTTGGCAACAAAAATTAAGGATGAAAAAATATTATTAATCCATGGCGAAAATGATTCCGCAGCACCGATTGAAAATGTGGAAGAGTTGCTTCCCATTTTTAAGAATGCAAAATATGAAAGATTGGCTGATACGGACCATCATGTTTATTTAAGAGAACCTGAAAAGGTGTGGTCAATATTTAAATCAGTTTTTGAAAAGGAAGGAGATTTTTCTAAGAATAGTCAAATAGAAAATAACTAATAAAATTGGAAAGAATGAAATTTCAGCTGCATAGAAAAAGGACTTTGATTGAACGGATTTTATATCCAGTTCATAATCTGTTGCAGTACCAATCTACTGCTGGAATTTTCATTTTTATATGTGTAGCCATTGCAATGATTTGGGCGAATATTAATCAGGAATCTTACCATGCTTTTTGGGGGACGCACCTATCATTTGGTATTGGTTCATTTAATATTTCTGAACCACTTCACATCTGGATAAATGATGCGTTGATGGCAGTTTTTTTCTTCGGTGTTGGATTGGAAATAAAACGAGAACTTTTTGGAGGCGAACTATCTACCTTCCGAAAAGCTATCCTTCCAGTAGGAGCTGCATTTGGAGGAATGATAGTACCTGCAATCATTTATTTATTGTTCAATGCCAACTCCGATGCTGCTAGCGGTTGGGGTGTTCCGATGGCAACTGACATTGCATTTTCAATTGGCATTTTATCTTTATTAGGAAATCAAGTTCCGCTTTCTTTAAAAATATTTCTAACCGCATTGGCAATTGTAGATGATATAGGAGGGGTATTGGTCATTGCATTATTCTATACTTCAGATATTTCAAATTTGGATTTGATTCACGGGGCATTCTTTATGGGGATATTGATTGTAGGAAATTTAATAGGAATCAGAAATCAAATCTTTTACAGTTTAATTAGCATTGTTGGGCTGTGGTTAGCGTTTTTCTTTTCTGGAGTTCATCCTACCATTGCTGGAATATTGGCAGCATTTGCAATCCCTGGAAGGGTCAAACTGAATGAAGATTTATTTATCAAAAACCTTCAAACACTTATTCAATTATTCAAAAAATCTAAAACCATTGAAGGCTCGTTTATTTCTGAAAATCAACTTGAAATAATAGAGACTATCAAGGAGGTATCGACTGATGCAGAAACTCCTCTACAAAAAGTAGAATATTCTATTAGCCCTTTTGTTTCATTTATTGTCCTTCCTCTTTTTGCCTTAGCTAATGCAGGTATTCACCTCCACGGAGGAATGTGGGAAATATTACTTCATCCAGTCAGTATGGGAATTGGTATGGGATTAATTTTTGGAAAAGTGATAGGTATAGTTGGTATGTCAAGATTGTTGGTTCAATTATGTATTGCTGAATTACCTAGAGGAGTAAATTGGAATCATATATATGGAGTAGCATTGTTAGCTGGAGTTGGTTTTACCATGTCTTTATTTATTTCAGAGTTAGCATTTTCTGATGATAACATAATTTACGTAGCAAAAATCGGGATTTTAATAACCTCAATTATTGCAGGAGTTTCAGGGTTTCTCTTTTTAAAATTTAATTCCAAAAAAGAAAGATTACAATTTAAAACAGCTATAAAAAATTAAATAATAATCGAATGAGTTTTAACAAAAATATCATCAATTTATTGGGAAAGGATGCCGAAGAATTATTGAACTATCAATGTAAATTGATTCCTAAAGAATCGATACAACTTCCTTCTTCGGATTTTTTGGAAAAAGTGTTTGTCAATAGTAATCGGAATCCACAAGTTTTGCGAAGCCTTGCACAGCTTTTTGGAAATGGTAATTTGGGTGGAACTGGATATTTAAGTATTCTTCCAGTTGACCAAGGAATTGAGCACACCGCTGCTTTTTCATTTTATAAAAACCCACTTTATTTCAAACCTGAAAATATTATTCAGCTAGCGCTCGAAGCAGGTTGCAATGCAGTTGCCTCTACATTCGGAGTGCTCGCACTCAACGCTCGAAAGTATGCTCACAAAATTCCATTCGTTGTAAAAATCAATCACAATGAATTACTAACCTTCCCAAATAAGCATGACCAAATACTTTTTGGAAATGTTCGGGAAGCATGGAATTTGGGAGCAGTTGCAGTTGGAGCAACCGTTTATTTTGGTTCAAAAGATAGCAATCGACAATTGCAGGAAGTTGCCGAAGCATTTGCTGAAGCTCACGAATTAGGAATGGCAACCATCCTTTGGTGCTACACTCGAAATGAAAATTTTAAAACCAAAGAACAAGATTATCATGCCGCTGCAGATTTGACGGGACAAGCCAATCACCTCGGTGTAACTATACAGGCTGATATTATCAAACAAAAATTGCCAACTAATAACTACGGTTTTCGAGATATTAATTTTGGAAAACAAAATGCAGAAATGTACCAAGCGCTTTCTTCTGACCATCCGATTGACCTTTGCCGATTTCAAGTAGCGAATTGTTACATGGGGCAAATTGGTTTGATAAATTCAGGTGGTGGTTCAAAGGGGGATTCTGATTTGGCAGACGCTGTAAGAACTGCTATCATCAATAAACGAGCAGGAGGCATGGGACTCATTCTTGGTAGAAAAGCATTTCAAAAACCAATGAAAGAAGGAGTCGAAATAATCAATAACGTGCAGCAAGTTTACCTAGAAAAAGAAATCACCGTTGCTTAAAAAAACCAAAATGAAATGAATGATAATTCAAACATATTAAAACTCAAACATCTCGGAATCGATACTCATAAAGAGTTTGTCGTGTACATGCGTGCTGATTGTTACATCTGTGTTTCTGAAGGGTTCGAAGCGATGACAAGATTAGAAGTGACGGTAAACGAAAAAACTATTATCGCCACTCTAAATGTTTTGCGCAGCGAAATATTGCATCATGACGAAGCCAGTCTTTCCGAAAGTGCATGGGGAAAATTGGATGCAAAAGAAGGAGATGAAATTACTTTTAACCATTTGCAACCTGTAGAATCTATGAGCGATGTCCGTGCAAAAATGTATGGACAGCGGTTGGATAAAAATGCTTTTCACAGAATCATAAAAGACATTGCAGATGGGAAATATTCTAATATTGAAATAGCTGCCTTCATCACCGCTTGTGCAGGAGATAATCTGAACATCGAAGAAATTATAGGCTTGACACAAGCCATGGTTGATTCGGGGGAAAGAATGAATTGGGAAAAAGATATTGTGGTGGACAAACATTGTATCGGTGGTTTACCAGGGAATCGAACGACTCCAATTGTAGTTTCTATCATCTCAGCAGCAGGTTTGACTATTCCAAAAACTTCTTCAAGAGCCATCACTTCTCCAGCTGGAACTGCCGACACGATGGAAACAATGACGAATGTAAATTTAAGTATTGAGCAAATCCGAAAGGTTGTTCAAAAAGAAAATGGTTGCATCGTGTGGGGTGGGGC
>CAYGRM010000415.1:0-5767 GCA_964352225.1 uncultured Saprospiraceae bacterium
GCATTTCTTGATTGTATAATTCGACTATGGTTATAATCTTCTTTAAAACCGTTTTTTACAGAACAAAAAAGTAATTTATTCTTTGGATTCTGGAAAGCGTTTAAAAACATTTGACATCCTTCTTTGGCAGCTATAAAATCATCACCTTTCGCACAAATGGAAAGAATCGGAATTTTAATTTTTTGTAATTCTTTTTCGTAATCTATGCCACTCATTCCGATGAATTTTTTCGTTAAATTCCAATCATACCATTGTTTCATGAAAAAATAATCTTCATCATGGGGTTTCCCGAAAATCTTCGCAGGTGAATATCCTAACAATGCATTTACATATTTTCCTGCCAAAAGTTTCAGGTAATTTTTGAAATTATTTTTTGCTCCAAATGCTTGACTCCCAAACATTACAATCCGATTAAATCTTGAAATATATTCTGAATGGGTGGCTAAAAATATCGACAGACAAATTCCGGCACCACTATGACAAACACTATCTATCTTTTTGATTTTCAAGGTATTAAATAGATATGAAAAAACAAGAGGATAATCATCAGTTCCAATGTTTTCGAAGTTAATAGGTTTTTTAGAAGGAGAACTAGATCCATGATTTCGCCATTCCATGATCCAACAATTATATCCTTTTTCAGCGAAATATTGAGAGATACTTAAACAGATTTTTCGATCGGAGAATGTGCCGTGATTGAGGAAGATGTTTTTTGACGCATGGCTATTAGCAGAATGGATTTTCCAGAGGGCGATAAATTCATCGCCTTCAGTTTTTACTTTAAAAAGTTGTTCTGCTATTTCCATTTTAATGAAATTAAGTATCGGATACCTCAAAGGTATCCGATACTTTTTTATCTAAAGTGGAAGCGATCCACCGTTGGCATGAAGTGTAATTCCACTTACAAAACCTGCTTCTTTGGATGCTAAAAATAAATAGCAATGTCCCATATCTTCTGGTGTTCCGATTCGTTTAACTGGAATCTGTGCAATACCTGCTTTGACCACTTCTTCTGGCATAGAATCGGTCATCGCAGTTTTAATGAATCCCGGAGCGACAGCATTAACGGTAATTCCATATTTTCCAACTTCTTTGCAAAGCGATCTAACGAAACCTGAAGTGGCTGCTTTTGAGGCAGAGTAATTTGTTTGTCCAAATGCTCCAAAAACAGAGTTAATGGAAGAAGCACAAACGATACGTCCGTAACCGCCTTCGATCATGTGAGGAATTACAGATTTGCAAGTGACATACAAGCCATTGATATTGACATTCATCACAGAATTCCATTCATCTTCCGACATTTTCATAAAAGAACGGTCTTTGATAATTCCTGCATTATTGATAAGGATTTCAATATGACCATGTTTTTCTTTGATCTCTGCAACGGCATTATCTACGGACTCTTTAGAGGTGATATCTACTTTTTGGTAAAAAATATGATGACCTTCTTTGGTTAATTCTGCGACAGTTTCAGCACCATCCAAAACATCCCAAAGGGCAACAGTTGCTCCTGCTTCGCAAAATACTTTACAAATTCCTGCTCCGATTCCGCGAGCTCCGCCGGTGATAATGGCTACTTGTCCTGCTAATTTTTTCATTTTTTCTTTTTAAGATTTTTGTAATTTTTAGGTTGAATTTTGCGACCTGGAAAGTCGTTTTTTACGTTTTAAATATGTTGATCTATTAAAATTGCATTTCCATCAGGATCCATGACTACAAAACTTGCTGGCCCTGTCGTAGATTCATCTGCTTCATTTTCTATTTTAATGCCTTTACTTTTCAAGTGTTTTTGAATTTCTCTGACATCATCATAAGAGTCTAGTGTACTAGCATTTTCATCCCAACCTGGATTAAAAGTGAGAATATTATTTTCAAACATTCCTTGAAATAATCCAATGAGGGTTTTTTCATTTTTCATGATGAGATAATTTTTTTCAATATCTCCTCCAAAAACAGAGAATCCTAAGTGCTCGTAAAATTCTTTGGAAGCATGAATATCTTTAACGGCAAGGCTGGTTGAGAATATTCCTAATTTCATGATGTTTCATTTTTATTTTAAGTGAACAATGTCTTTAATTTAAAAGTGAAATTAATTAAAGATGTTTAAGTTTTAGTTAAGAAGTTGTTTAAAAATGTCTTGCCGACCTACGCGGAAAGCATTGTGACTCCTGAACTTCAGCTTTTTTTATTACCATAGCTACGGCTATGAAAAGAAAAAAAGGCTTCGTCAGTATTCACAAGCCATTCCGCTCGGTTTCGACAGACATTCTTAAACAACTTCTAATTTTCCTCCGTTAATTCAAAATTATCGACTTCCATACATTCCCCAGCCAGTAATTTATCCAAATGAATATTCCCAATTCTAACTCGCACTAATCTGATAGTTGGAAAACCTACGGAAGAGGTCATTTTTCGGATTTGTCTAAATTTCCCTTCATTAATAATGATGGATAACCAGCTCGTTGGGCCATGTCTTTCCGATCTCATTTTTTTGCGATCTGCAAAAATAGGGGCTGGTTCAAGCCGATAAGTTTTGGAGGGTAAGGTGGTGTATTTGGTTTTACCAGTTGTTATTTCCACCCCGTCAATTAATTGTTGGATAGCTTCGTTGGTGATGATGCCGTCAAGCTGAACGTAGTATTCTTTTTCAATTTTTTTACTTCTGACTACTTCGCTAACTTTTCCATCAGTAGTGAGTAGAAGCAAACCTTCGGAGTTTTCATCTAATCGACCGATGGACATAATTCCTTCGGGGAAATCATTCAGTTCACCTAGTAGTTTTTTATTTTTTCGTTTGTTTTGGTTGTTGATGAATTGGGAAAGGTAGCCGAATGGCTTGTGGAGGATGAAGTGGCGATGGGGTTTATTATTTTGCATATTGTAATTGAAGACTTTCGGAAAATTAAATAAATTTTTGGTAATAAGAGTATTTTAATATTTTCTATCAAATCTACTACTACCCAATAGAAACGTTTCTTTACCATCTTCACTAATCACTAGGCAGTTAAATGTTATATATAAAATTAATGCAGTAAAATAAAAGTAATACTATCCTTAAAGTTGTACGAGCTAAAAAAACAAAAGCCACTCAAAATTTTGAGTGGCTTTGATCTTAACTAATCGTTATTTTTTTATCCAGCTGACACTTGCTCTTCCTTTAAGGTTGGATAGTCAATATACCCCTTCTTGCCTCCTTGATAAAAAGTATCAGGGTTAGGTTCATTTATTTTGGCACCAATTTTCATCCGATGAACTAGATCAGGATTAGCAATAAATGGTCGTCCAAAAGCAACGACTTCTCCACGTCCTTCTTGCAAATGTTTTTCTGCTTTTTCGGCATCATAGCCACCACTTAAGATGATATTTCCACCAAAGTTTTCACGGATTTTATCTTTTACATGTTTAGGAACTTCATGTGCTCCCATAGCTTCATGGTCAACAATATGAATGTACAACAAACCAATTTTTCCTAATTCTTTAGCTAAATAACTATAGGTCTCTTCGATCTCATCATACAAAGACAGATCATTCATCACTACATAAGGTGATAATCGAATACCAACTTTATCTTCGCCGATTGCCTCTACTACAGCTTTGGCCACTTCAATCACGAATCTAACTCGATTTTCAATACTTCCTCCGTAATTATCTGATCGTTGATTACTGTTTGGATTCAAAAATTGATTGAGCAAATACCCATTAGCACTATGAATTTCAACTCCATCGAAATTAGCATTGAAGATTGCTTTTTGTGCGGCATTGACATGTTCGTTAATTGCTTCTTCGATATCTTGTGGTGTCATTTCTCTAGGAGTAGGATGAGGTTTTTCACCTTCAGGAGTAAACATATTTCCCTTTGCTTGGATAGCTGACGGTGCAAGTAATTCTGCTCCGTTAGGTAAATTAATGGGGTGACCGATTCTACCAGTATGCATTAATTGAATGAAGATTTTTCCGTCCTGATCATGAACTGCATCTGTAACATTTCGCCATCCTTCAATTTGGGCATCACTAAACATTCCTGGAATTTTCATATATCCTAATCCATTCGGGCCTGGTGCTGTTCCTTCTGTGATAATTAATCCAGCTCCTGCACGTTGCTGATAATAGGTAGTCATGATATCCGTAGGAGCATTATTTTCGTCTGCTCGAGATCTAGTTAAAGGAGACATGACGATTCTATTTTTAAGTTCTAATTTTCCAAATTTGATTGGTGAGAATATTTTTTTTGACATACGTTTTTTTATAATTTTAATTAGATAATAATCATCTCTAAAACTTGAAAACATGCTAGATGTTCAAAGGATGGTTATAATTCTAAATAATTATATTTGTAACGTAATGTTATTTTGTTTTACTAGAAATATTTTCCTGCAGTTCGATTAGGCTTCAAATAATCACCGAGTATGCCATCAATAATTTCTGTTATGCAAAGACACCTTTTATATTTTAATCCTTATGTTACCTCTTTTTTATCAAGTGAAAAATGAAGAGCGTATGGGTGTGTAACATCAGCTATTATGATTACTACACAAATTAATCCGTAGCTATTTTACATGATGATCATTTTTATAAGGTAAGTTTTTTTTTCTTAGCTTCCACTAACTTTATCGCCCTGAACAACCCCTTCCACCTTCGGAGTAACATACCTTTTCCCTTCGATCATCGCCTTCGAAATAATCTCGCAAAGGATCTGCGAAGTCCCTCCACCAATCTGTCCCAATCGTGCATCACGCCACATTCTAGCAAGAGGGTAGTCCTCCATATAGCCATATCCGCCAAACATTTGCAAACATTCGAAGGTAACTTTATCCGCCAATTGGGTGCAAACTAATTTTGCCATCGATGCTTCTTTGACTAAATATTCTCCTTTGGAAAATCGATCATATAAGGTGTACACAAATTGTTTTCTACTTTCAATCTCAGACGCCAATTGCGCCACGGTATGTCTTAAAACTTGGAAGCGATTTATTTTTTTGCCAAAAGCTTCTCGTTCGTTCATGTATTTTAAAGCCAACTCCAAAGCATGTTCGGAAGTAGCAACTGCTCCAATCGCCATGGCTAATCTTTCTGATACAAAATGCTCCATGATGTAGAAAAATCCTTTATTTTCTTTACCTAACAAGTTACTTACGGGCACTCGAACATTATCAAAAGCAATCTCTCCGGTGTCAGAGGCATGCCAACCTAATTTGTTTAATTTGGTCGCACTTACCCCTGCTCGATCTCTTTCGATGATGATCATACTTAACCCTTTTGCTTCCAATTCTGGATTGGTTTTACATGCAGCGACGATGTAGTCGCTATTCACTCCACTTGTAATAAATGTCTTTGAGCCGTTGATGACAAATTCGCCCCCATCCCGAACGGCAGTTGTGTGAATAGCTTTGACATCCGACCCTCCGAAAGGTTCGGTGACCGCCATACAACCGGTCAAAGTTCCTTGGCACCCTGGAATCAAATATTTTAGTTTTTGCTCATGATTACCTTCTCCATTAATATGTGTCATCGCTAGAAAAAAGTGTGCGCCGATACTTGCGGCAAAGCCACCTGAGTTGACTTTTGCCATTTCTTCATGCAAAATGATGGAGTACCAAATGTCAGCATTCGATCCGCCATATTCTTCTGGTAAGGCTAAACCTAAGTAACCCATTGCGCCCATTTTTTCATAAATCTCTTTGGGTAATTCTCCATCTTTTTCCCATTGATCGACAAATGGAATGACTTCTTTTTTAAGAAAATCCCGTAGCGATTCACGGAACAAATG
>CAYGRM010000416.1:0-5518 GCA_964352225.1 uncultured Saprospiraceae bacterium
GGATTAAGCATTTGGTTGCTTTTGGAGTTTCACAAATTAACAATGATGTATTTGCCGACTCGATATTTAGTGAGTCTTATTTTTTGCATGGCTGCAATTAATTCTTTAGTCATTTTTGAAATTTTTCGCCTGACAGTTTTAGAAAAAAAATATCAAAGATTAGTTTTTATTCCAAGTCTTATTTTTGTGATCGTCTTATTTTTCAATCTAAAAAACTATCAAAACGCCTACGAACGAAGAACATTTGACATCAGAAAAATAAACCAATATTTAGAAAAGTATGAATTTGGAGACCGTCCGATTATTGGCGCATGGGCACCTTCTTTGATATGGAAAACGAAAGCGAAAACTTACCCCGTTTGGGGGAAATATTTTAATGATGAAAATATATTAACCGAGCAAAAACCTGCGATTATCATTTCCGAATTAGACGAATCAGATTCTAGTCAAGCCTACCAAAATCAAAATATTCAAATCGATCAGTATGCAGATTCAATTCGTTATTTTCAAATCCATAATTTTAAGCTCAAGATACTTTGGATGGGAGATCGAGCAATGAGTGATGAATGATAATAGATGAGTACTCCCACAGTATAGACAACTCATCTCTCATCACTTATAACTCATCACTCAAATTAATTTCCTCCATTTTCAATTCCCTATTTCTTCGAATAATTAAAAGGATTCAGCTATTTTTGCGAAAACCCATTCATCTCCTTTTTTTTACAAAAAATAATAAGTCAAAGAATCAAACTCATATGCAGAAAATGTTAAAAAATTATTTCTTCTATTTGTTATTAGGTACGATCCTATTTTCACAATGTATCCCAGTACAAGAAGAAGTGCTAACCGAAGTCAATTTTGATTTATCAAAATCTGAATTCCAGCGTGTTTATGATTTACAGGATCGGCAAGAGGTGGACAGTCTAGTGGCCTATTTTGATCACAAAGATCCAACCTATCGTTATGCTGCAGCTATGGCATTTGCTTCTATTAAAGATAGTTCGATTGTAAATAGTCTTGCCAAATTGTTGCAAGATGATGTCGATGAAGTGAGAACTGCCGCGGCTTATGCCATGGGGCAAATAGGTTCTAGTAAAGGCGAAAAGTGGTTGACTAAAGCTTTTCAAACTTATGATTCATTAGGTATTCATCATCGTTTTAATTCCAATATTTTAGAGGCCATTGGAAAATGTGGAACACTCGAATCTTTGCACTTAATGGCTTCCACAAAAGAATATTTAAAAACAGATACTCTTCTTTTAGAAGGCATGATCACAGCAATGTATCAATTCGGTTTGCGAAAAATTACGCATCGAAAAGCAACTGATCGAGTGGTTAAATTTTTGACTGAAAAAAATTATCCCCCCAATGTTCGAATGATGGCGGCTAATTATTTATACCGATTTCGAGTTCCAATTGATTCTTTTATTCCTTCACTTTTGGAGCAAATTTATGTGGAAAAAGATACTCGGGTAAAGTTACCATTAGTACTTGCTTTGGGTAGAACGCAATCACCTCAAGTACTCGAAACACTTTTGGAATTATTGAATCGAGAACGAAATTATCAAGTAACTTGTAATATTATCAATGCACTTGGCAACTTTGAATATCGCCTCGTCGTCGCAGCAATCATCCCTTTTCTCCAAAACAAAAATGTTCATATTGCGACCACCGCTGCAAACTATTTTGTCAAACATGGAAATATGAATGCAGCTCCTGAATATCGCAGAATCGCTCGGCAAAACGATTCGCTTGATTGGCATGTTGCATCTACACTTTATCAAGCTGCTAATAAACATTTGAGTCTTTATTCTCAGGGCACTCGATTGGCTATCCAATATGAGTTGAAAGATCAATTCAAAAATGCAACTGACGTTTACCAAAAAGCTGCAGCGCTAAAAGGATTAGGTGAATATGGTATAAATTATAAAGATATTTATGAGTTAGGATTCACCAGCGATAAGCCTGTGATTCGAACTGCCTCAATTGAAGCATTAGCAAATATTGCACAAAGCCCAAATTTTGACTTGACTTTCGGCTTTCAAAACACCCAAGTGAAAAAAGAATTGGGCGCTTATTTTCAAGAAGCATTAGTCAAAGGAGATGCTGCCATGAAAGCAGTTGCGGCGGGAGTGATTCGAATTCCTGCTTTAGATTTTCAATCAGTTTATGATACTTTAGATTTTTTAGAGGCAGCAAAAAATGGTTTAGAAATACCAAAAGAAACGGAGACACTCTATGAAATTCAAAAAACGATTGATTTTTTTAATGGAAAAACCACAACGGATTTAATAAAACCTAAATTCAATCATCCAATCGATTGGAGAGTTTTTAATACGATTGATGAAGATTCAAAAGTGGAAATCAAAACATCAAAAGGATCTATTATTTTAAAATTATTTCCAGATGCTGCTCCAGGTTCGGTAACTAATTTTGTCGCTTTAGCGAAGAGTGGGTTTTATGATGGAAAAACGTTTCATCGAGTTATCACCAATTTTGTTGCTCAAGGTGGCTGCCCGAGAGGCGATGGATATGGCTCGTTGGATTATACGATTAGATCGGAATTAGCACCGTTGAATTATGACGAAGAAGGTTATGTTGGAATGGCCTCTGCTGGGAATCATACGGAAGGAACACAATGGTTTATTACATTTGCGCCTGCTCCGCATTTGGATGGAAAATATACGATTTTTGCAAAAGTAGTGGATGGAATGAGTGTGGTACATCAGTTGACGGTGGGTGAAAAAATTCAACAGGTACAGATCGTTGAGTAAACACTTTTGAATAACGATTTGAGAACAAGGATTTATGATTTGAAAAGTTTGACGATATTTCTCGATGAGTATTGTCAAACTTCTCAAATCCTTGTTCTTAAATCGTTATTCGATATTCAAAACATAATCACCTTTATATAAATTCAGTTTGATTTTTATAAAAAACTTAACCAAATATATTTTAAATGAAAAGTACTCCTCTTACTCAAAAGCACATTGACTTAGGTGCTCGAATGGCAGAATTTGCCGGTTATAATATGCCGATTTCTTACGCTGGAATCAAAGATGAACATCATGCTATTCGAAATAGTGTGGGGGTTTTTGATGTATCTCACATGGGTGAATTTTTGATCAAGGGAAATGGTTCTACCGAGTTGATTCAAAAAGTAACTTCTAATGATGTAACTAAACTTTCTCCTGGTGAGGCCCAATATTCTTGTTTACCTAATCATAATGGAGGAATTGTGGATGACCTTTTGATTTATCGTTTGGATGATGAAGATGGAGCCCCTTCTTACATGTTAGTCGTGAATGCATCTAATATTGAAAAGGATTGGAACTGGATAAAGAACCATAATGATGCAGATGTTTCGATGGAAAATATTTCTTATCGATGTGGTCTGCTAGCGGTGCAAGGACCAAAAGCAGTTGAAGCTTTACAAACTTTGACTGATGTTGATTTGAGTAATATTAAATATTATGATTTTAAAATTGGAGAGATGGCAGGTATCAAAGATGTCATTCTTTCAGCGACAGGCTACACCGGTTCAGGTGGATTTGAGTTATATGTAAACAATGAAAATTTGGTTGAACTTTGGGATGCGGTGATGGAAGCAGGAAAGCCTTTTGATATTCAACCAACTGGTCTGGGTGCTCGGGATACACTAAGGTTAGAAATGGGTTATTGTCTTTATGGGAATGATATTGATGATACTACTTCTCCAATCGAAGCAGGTTTGAGTTGGATTACCAAAGTGAATAAAGGAGACTTTAATTCTCAGCCTATCTTTGCAAAACATAAAGCAGAAGGTGTTGATAAAAAATTAGTTGGATTCGTTGTGGAAGATCGAAGAGTTCCTCGACATGGATACTTACTTGAAGATAAAAGCGAAAATGAAATTGGCGTCGTGACTTCTGGAACCCAATCTCCTTCCTTGGATATTCCCATTGGAATGGGTTATGTGAAAACTGAATTCGCAAAAGTAGGCACGGAAATTTTAGTAGTAGCAGGAAAGAAAAAATTAAATGCAAAAGTGGTAAAATTGCCTTTTTATGCTCCTGCCCCCAAAGGGAAATGACTTGGCAAATATTAGTTTTTAATAAATAGGAATGGGTTTGATAAAGTAATTTTATCAAACCCATTCCTATTTAAAGAGAAACTCTATCGAACGTTCCCCTTTCCATCCGGACACGTCTGTGTAGGGGACAGGGGTTTTAGAGTTTTGAGATTAGGTCATCTATCATTCGTTCTTCCACTTTACAATTACTCATTAACGCTTTTTTTAACTTCGTTTTATCTACTTTTTCTGAAGCACTCTTCTTAGTACAATTTACTGCTTCATCAAAAGCTACGCCTGCTTTTTCAACAACTGCAGTAATCGCTTCGATATTCCCTTCGAGTTGCAGCGCTTTAATTTCTTGATTAATTTTAACGATAGGTTGGGTGCAATTACAAATACTATTTACAGTATCTTCATTGGGAGTACTTCCGTCGCCCGTACAATTGGAAAAAATTAATGCCGTGCTAAAAATGAAAATTATAGTTTTAAAATAGTTCATCTGTTCCGTTTTTTTCAAAAAAAATATTTTCCGAAATTAAAGAATAATCAATCAAATTTTCAATTTAAAGTAAAATCAAAAATCTCTTAAGTAGTGCACTCAACTTTTCCCTCTTGGACTTTGACAGTCATTTTTATTTAGATTTTTCACCTTTGAACCAATCCTTTAAAACTTCCTCTGCTATTTTTCCTTGAGGAGTATAATCTGCTGCTCGAAATCTTGCCCGTCTCCCCTGCTCATCACCTCGATAATTTGGATACCATTTCCAAAGGAAGCCTCCTCCCCACCAATCCTCTTTCCAAAAAACTTCAAAGAGTGCTTGGATGGCGTTTGCTTGTGCTTGTTCATTAACTGGAATTTCTGTTCGCTGATTTTCAAGTTCCCAATTTTTATGGGCACAACCATCAATACTCATATATCCGTATTCTGTAAAAACAATTGGCTTTCCCGTTTTCTGATAAAATCTGCGTAAATCCTTAACCGTTGGTTTCCATGCTTTTTTTAATTCCTCAATAGTTGGCGTTATTGATTTTACCAACGGAAAATAGGTATCAATCCCAATGTAATCCAATTCATCCCAAAATGGAACTGCTTGGTAAGCATCCCAATTCGAGGCATAAGTTAGTTTACCATCGTAGATTTTTTTAACTGCTCGTATCAAACCTCTCCAATATTTTTCTCTTTTTTGGACGGACTGTTTTACTTCAGTACCAATACAAAAAACTTCTACATTAAGTGAATCTGCAATTTTTGCATAAGTCAAAATATAATCGGTATAATCCGATTCCCATTTTTCCCATTCAGCATCACTATCAAAATCCAAATCACCAATCCAACTACCATGCATCCAAACATGTGGTTTAAGCAAAACTTTTATATTGCTTTCTTTTGCTAATCGAATCGTTTCTATGGTTCCTTCCGCACGCTCGCCCCACCATTGCCGACATCTATTAAAACGAACA
>CAYGRM010000416.1:5528-5767 GCA_964352225.1 uncultured Saprospiraceae bacterium
CACCGCTATCCAATCTGCTCCAACTGCATTGATCTGCAACATTGGATTCTCTGAAAATGGATTGGAAGGAGCTACAAAACTCAGTCCTTTCATTTTTTCGGTAGGCAACTCTAAAGATGATGAACTCAATTTTTCGGATGGAGTATTGCAACAAATACTAAAAAAACACAAGGTAACCAGCAGTAAAAATATTTTCATTTTTAAAATAATTTAATTGAAGCATTTTTTAATACACATAA
>CAYGRM010000417.1:0-5720 GCA_964352225.1 uncultured Saprospiraceae bacterium
GTACTAAGCTGTACATTATTGTTATTGTCTTGCAAAAAAGACGATCCTACTATTGAATTAAGGTACGACGGAGATAACTTTTCCTCTCCTGCCCTACCTGCTGGAACATTTGATGCTGGCCAAAGATTCCCAAGCAATGTGGTTGATAACTATCTTGGGAGAACGCTAGATGAAGTAGATTTTTATATCCAAGATAAACCTGCTGATTGCGAAATTTTAATTTATGGAGAAGGAACTTCCAGTTCGCCAGGTGCTCTTATTTACTCAAGCAATGTAATCAATCAAGTTTCTGCCAATTCTTGGAATACTCATACTTTGTCTACTCCAGTTGAAATCAAAAATGAAGATTTATGGATTGTAGTTAGACTGATTCATAATTCTGAAATCAGAAGCATTGGTTGTGACGAAGGCCCTGCTAGGACAAATGGAGATTGGATGCTAGGTGAAGGGGAAACGGAATGGAGGACTTATCGAGATATTTCAACTAATCCAAATACAGGAGAAAATGTAAATGTAAATTGGAATATTCGTGGAATCTTAAGCGAAGAATAAGTTTAAAATTAGAATGTAAGTTGATTGTTATAAAAAACATAACAATCAACTTACATTACATCTTACGACATTACTTTTTCAATTTTTTCCAACTTCCGAATTCCACGTTTGGATAGTTTGAAAAATCAAAGCTCATAATCGACTTATATTCTAAATAACGACTATCAAAATATTTTTGATCAATTCCTGGATAGTCAATATCCTCATACTTATCAGGCTTTTGAAGTTTATTTTTAGCAATATGCAAAATAAATTCCATTGAATCGTGCTCATCTGATTTCACTAATTTCCTCAATGATTTATCAAGTACATAATGTTTTTTCCCAATCCAAAGCTCAATATTTTCTTTCGTATTATGAATTGGAGCACCTGGTATTGGTCCGTAATGACCACTATCATGGAAACTAGTCGTCTTGAATTTTCCTTTTATTTTTTCTTCAAAAAACTGCTTAGGAACTTCCTTCGCAAATTTCTTAATTTCCTTCCGGTCACTTCTTTTCATGTCATCGATTAATTTCACTTTTAAGAAACTAAGAAATTTATTCATTGATTTTTTGGGTCGACTATTTCCGGAACGAATAGCTAGCTTGTAGTCTTTGCAAACTTTTAAATACTCTTCATACAATTCAGGAAAAAAAGTCAAAGCATTATGATGACAACTTAAATGTGTAACTGGAATATTAGCTTCGGTAAATACTTTTACTTGAGCATTCAATTCTTCTCTTAATTCTTTCAAATTTATAGATCGTCTAAATTCATAAATTCCTCGAAAGTATCCTTCTGAATCTATCATTGACTTAGCCTCGGTAATTGGTCTTCCAGATGTTAAAGTGAGATGACATCCTATTTGTACTTTTCCATTAGTTTTATCCAGTAACCTTTTAGCGTTTTCGGCGGAGTTCCTATACTTCTTTTTTCCTTTTTTAGTCATTCCATCATAATTAGGTAAGGCTGCAACGGAATTAACTTTACCTTCATTTACTACATCGATGATAGCTTGATTAACCGTAGGATTTACACCATAATCATCGGTAGTAATTATTATTTTCTTCTTTTTCATTTCATTTTTTTGAGGTTAAATAAAATCTAATATACTAAATAATAATATTATATCACCTTCACCATTTCCGAACTAACGCATTTCTAAAAAAAAAAGTCATGCTACAGATTAGCTGTAGTATGACTTTAATTTTTAAATAATTATATTTTAAACCACCTTATCCGCACAAGATGAACTTGCAAAGGCGTCAGGTTTAGCTTTGAATTCAAATCCCATTCCTAGGATATATCCCATCGCCTCTTTGAGTGCAATATTCGATTGGAAATGTGGATCGGTATTAATATCAGCGTGAACTTCGAGTCCTACATTATATCTATCTAACAGATCACAGAGACTATATGCTACTTCAACTGACTTCGCCACTTCTAAAATCATTCGCTCGCGTAGACTCATGGTTTGTTCTTTTTTGTAGGTATGGATAAACATAAATCCACCTTTTTTTTCTCGCAAAAAAACAATTACAGTTGCAAATTCTACCACACTACCTCTGACCTGGGAGTCTGTTCCGATACAAACTTTTAATTTGTATCCAGCTCCTATTTCCTTCTTAATTGTCTTTTCAACTGCATCTTTAATTGGCAGTTCAATTTTATCTCCGTTTAATCTTCGCCATTTCATGTTATTAGTATTTATTTATTTTACGGCATACCAAATATAAGGTTTTAAATTAGGTTAAAAAACCGTTATATCTTCAAAAATTTGGCAATGTCAGTTGAATAACAAATCATTGTAAATAAAAAGTTCAATCGCTTTTATATTTTTCTTATTTAACCAAAGCTTTATATCTTTTTATAAAAAAAATAAACAACTCAATATCATTAAAGTTTTTTCAGTTTCTATTTCATTCACAATCCTAAATAATTGATTATCAATTAATTACAATCAAATGAACTCATTTCAAAAAAAACCGTTCAACAATCCATAAACCTTCCTATTTTTGCAAAAAAAATCTTTAACAAAAAATAGTATGTATAAATATTTAATTTGTTTTGCCCTAATGGCATTCATCTCTTGCAAGTCTTCTCAAAATGGAAAATCATCAAAAGATGGAAACCACGAGTACACCAATAAACTAATCAATGAAAGTAGTCCTTACTTATTGCAGCATGCTCACAATCCTGTAAATTGGTATCCATGGGGCGAAGAAGCTTTGGCCAAAGCAAAAGCTGAAGACAAGATGATTATCGTCAGCGTTGGCTATGCTGCTTGCCATTGGTGTCATGTAATGGAACATGAATCATTCGAAGATACTTTGGTCAGCAAAATTATGAACGAAAATTTTATCTGTATTAAAGTAGATCGAGAAGAGCGACCAGATATCGATGATGTCTATATGACTGCTTGTCAATTGGCTAGTGGACGAGGTTGTGGTTGGCCTTTGAATGCTTTTGCTTTACCTGATGGACGCCCAGTTTGGGCTGGCACTTATTTTCCAAAGAAGGAATGGCTAGGTGTTTTAGATAATTTCATCAAGATAAAAAAAGATAAACCACAAGAATTGGAGGGCTATGCTAAGCAATTGCAAGAAGGCATAAAGCAACAAGACAATATTGTATTAAATGATAGTAATCAAGATTTTAGTTCGAAAAAATTAGACTTAATCGCGGCTAATTTTTTAAGTAATATTGATTTAAAAAAAGGTGGACAGAAAGGTGCTCCAAAATTTCCGATGCCTAATAACTATGAGTTTTTACTCAACTATTATTATTTTTCGAAAGATGAAAAAGCACTAGAAGCGGTAACGACTACTTTAGATAATATGGCTAATGGTGGAATTTACGATCACTTAGGTGGTGGTTTTGCTCGATACTCTACTGACGAAGATTGGTTGGCTCCTCATTTTGAAAAAATGCTTTACGATAATGGTCAATTAGTAAGTTTGTATTCTGAAGCATATCAATTGACTAAAAATCCTTTGTACAAAAAAATAGTGGATGAAACTTTAGCATACATAAAAAGGGAAATGACTAATGATAATGGAGGTTTCTATTCTTCTCTGGATGCGGATAGTGAAGGTGAGGAAGGAAAATTTTATGTTTGGAAAAAGTCAGAAATTGATTCTTTACTTGGTGATGATTTAGCTGATGTATTTAATGAATTTTACGAAGTTAGAAAATCTGGAAACTGGGAAAATAAGAATAATATCCTTCACCGAAAATCATCAATTGAAGAAGTAGCTAAGAAATTTAAAATAACTGCTGATCAGTTGGAGAAGAAAATTGATGAAGCTAAAACGGTTCTCATGAGTGCCAGAGACCAAAGAGTTCGACCAGGATTGGATGATAAAATCCTAACTTCTTGGAATGCCTTGATGCTTAAAGGATACACGGATGCTTATCGAGCTTTTGGAAATGAAAACTATTTGGAAGCGGCTATCAAAAACGCTGATTTTTTAGTTAAAAATGTGATCAAAGAAGACCATAGATTAAATCGAAATTTTAAAGATGGTCAATCTGTCATCAATGCATTTCTTGATGATTATGCTTTATTGATAGATGCTTTTGTACACTTATACCAAGTGACATTCGATGAGCAATGGCTGAATCATGCCAGCGATTTGACTAAATATGTTCAAGCTCATTTTCATGATGAATCATCTGGGATGTTCCATTATACTTCTGATTTAGATCCTGCCTTAATTGCTCGAAAAAAAGAATTGGCAGATAATGTCATTCCTGGCTCAAACTCAGTAATGGCAAGGAATTTTTATCAATTAGGAACCATCCTTTATCAACCTGAATGGGTGGATTTGAGTAAGCAAATGCTGCACAATTTAGCAGAAAATATAACCGAAACTCCGCAACCAAACTTTTATTCTAATTGGTGTAATTTATATTGGACGGTTGTTAATCCTCCTTACGAAGTTGCGGTCATGGGGGATAATTCAAAATCTCTTTCTAAAGAGTTGATGCAAAACTATTTACCTCATGCTTTGATTCTTGGAGGAAAATCTGAAGGAAACTTACAACTTCTAAAAGATAAACTAATTGAAGGGGAAACTCGGATTTATGTTTGCCAAAATAAGGTCTGCAAATTTCCAGTTTTAGAGGTGGATAAAGCTTTGGAATTGATGGAATAATTTTTTTCACTACAGATTACTCAGATTTTCACAGATTATTATTGACTAGCTTATTTCTAAGCTGTAAAAATCTGAGTAATCTGGGGTAAAAAAATCCATAAAAAATCCCCGAAAGTCAACCGACGATCGAGGATTTTATTTTTAAGGATGTTGTTAAACCAAAATCAAGGTATGTTGTCTGTAAAGAATAAAGACACGTTTATGAACAAACTACTTTCGTAGTTAAATTTTATTTTTTCTTTCCTAAATCATTGAAAGTATATTTCGCTCCAATTCTTAATCCATAAGAAAGTTGATTATTCGCCAAAGTAGAGTTTTTATAAATTGACTTGGTCATATAATTCACGTTTGGTTCGAAGTAAATTCCAAAGTTAGGTCGGTTAGGCATTTGAACATTGAATCCTAAAGCAAACTCTGTTGAAAGATTTTTTTCTCTAATATCGTCGATTTCCAAAACTGCTTTGTCTAAGTATGCAGGGTCAGACATCGTACCCTCAGTCACTAAGTCTTGCTTTTGAAATCTCTCTGCTTTAACTCCAACTTGAGCATAAACCATTCTCCAAGTATATTTCAATCGCAAAGGAATTGCCACATACTTATAGTCAAATCGAGTCACATCAATTACTGGAAATCCAGGATCTTCTCCTCCAACTGTACGCATATCCGTGTAGTTGTATTGCTTTCCATAATTTGACATTTCTAATCCCGTACTGATGGCTAATTGACCAACTGGAAGATCAAAAGGAAGTTCTAAACGTACGCCTGCAGTTGTCCCCGCATTACCAGAACGACTCATTGCATATTCAGAAAAAAGAATACTTCCGTCAACGCTTACAGAAAATGAATTGATTTGAGCACTTGCCATAAAGCTGGCTGATAACAATAAAATTACAAATAGGTTTTTCATGGTGATTTGATTTTAAATAAGTTATTTAATAGTTTTAGTAATCTAGCTTTTGTGTAATTTTTTTAAACGAAAATTATTTTTTTAAATAGGTTATTTGATTCTCATGACACCTCATATTTGGA
>CAYGRM010000418.1:0-2288 GCA_964352225.1 uncultured Saprospiraceae bacterium
ATCAAAAGTAACTTGTTTCACAGTTTCAAAATCTTTATTCCAAAGTGGACTTGCCAACACATGATTCGTCGCATGATCAAACGCAATTTTTCGTTTCAAATTTTCAGGGGTACCGAGTTGATCGTACATTTCTAACATTCTTTTTACAGAAACAACTTTGTCCTGAATTTTTTCATTTTTGTACCAATAACCCATGAAAAGGGGTTGAGTAATTTTGCTAAAAACGTCTTCAGTCATTGTTGCATCAATCAGAGATTTTAGTGCTACTACTGCTTCTAGTCGATATTTATAAGTAACCAAATTTGCAGTTCCCTCGTTTGGAACCCAAGAGTGATAATTGCTTCCATTCACATATCGTCCCATTTGTAAACCCCATTGTTGAGTGAGTAACCAAGCATCTTCATTGGCTACATCAATGTTGGGGGAGTAGTTGATCAAAGCATGAATTTTAGGATTTCCCGAGGCTAAATAAAGGGAAGCGGTACAACCTGTCGACGTACCCATCAAGATCACTTTTTCCCCAAGTTGCTCACCAATAGCAATGGCTTTTTTCGCAGATTCAATAAATTTTTCAGGAGTCCAATCAAGCATTGCTTCTTCCTCCTTTAAGCCATGACCATACAATCTTGCCAAGTATAAATTACATCCATATCGCTTCGCAAAATCTTCATGCATCGGAGCACCTTCGCCCTGACTTGCTGAGAATCCATGTAAGTAAACTAGGGAGTAAGGTGTTTTCTTTTTTAGCGAATCATTCGCCCAAACGATTCTAGCTTCATTGTCTTCGCGCAAATTGAGTTGAATATTCTCAGCCTCAATAATTTCTTTTTCCAATTCGATTAAATTAGAATTAGCTGAAGCTGCAATTGCATCTACTTGCGGAATCGGCGCTTTGGGGCCTAAAAAATAAATGACCACAATCAGTACGATTAATGCTAACAATACTTTTACAAATCCAAAAAGAAATTTTTTCATGATTGTTTTTTTACAAAAATAAAAAATCGAATGAACTAAAATCAAAAAAAGTCACCCCGAAACCTCGAGATGACTTTTTTCTAAATTTTTAGACAATTTCTTTATTTAAAAAGTTACTGACTAATATTTGATCGATAAAGTATAAGAATCGTTATTATTATTTGCCGTTTCATCAATATTAGTTACTACAACGAGCACGTACTCACCTGTAACTAATTGCAACAAAAATCGATCGCCTACAGCAACAACATCAGATGTAGTTACATCATCTCCATTTTCAAAAGCAACTTGAATTTCTTCTGAAAAATTTACTGCATCAAAATCATCTACTGGAAAATCAACCCCTGGTGTTCTTAAAATATTAGCTCCAATAGGGCTAACTGTTTTTTTCCAGTTTTGATCATTAGGTAAAGCTAGATCAATTCCATTATCTTTAAGATGACCACCTTGAGTAGTTCCAGATCCAGTTTCAACTCCAGTTAAAAGATTGATTCCTCCTTGTCCTGTCATTCCTCCTGCATTTTTCAATAGTTTTGCCGAAAGTTCCGTAACTGGAGTGCCTGTAGCGATAGAAATATTCAAAGTCAATTCTTCAGATGCTCCTGTCTCATCAGTTACTCGGTAAGTGTAAGCTTTGGTTCCATCAGCATGGCTATCTACCCATACAAAGAAAGCAAATCCATCTTTTTCATCGTTCACTAAATCCAATGGATTAGAAAAGAAGGCAGTTGCCTGAGAAAGATCATTGATCGTTCCAAATCTAATTCTTCCAGCATCTACATTCACTCCATCTTCCAAAACTGTAAGCGTGCTCAAAGGAGAACCTCCTTTAGTTGCTATTAATTCTACTTTAAAAGCAGATTGAGAACTAAGTGTAGCATCAGCAGCGAATCCACCGTTAGCAGCTTCAAATCCAAGAGTCAATGGAGTTGATGCTACAGAAATCGTAATTGCCGTTTCATCACTTTCCCCAGCACTATCTGACATTCGGAAAGTATAAGTTACAGACCCACTAGATTGCGCCGTGATTTCGATATTTGTATCAAAGGACGAAGCTTCTGTAGCAGTCAAGCTGTAAGGGTTACTAATAGAACCAGCACCTGCTCCATTATAATTAAGACGATTCTTATCAATTGCAATTCCATCTTCTAAAACAGTAAAAGTAGTCATATCATTATCTCCTTTGCTGGCACTTACATTTACTTTAAATACTTGATTAGGAGTAACGGTTGCGTCAGAAGAAGTTAAATCTGCACCACTTTTTAATTCGACGGTTGGCCCTAAAAGGAATCCACCTGTTCCATCGTCAGGGT
>CAYGRM010000418.1:2298-5676 GCA_964352225.1 uncultured Saprospiraceae bacterium
CAAAAAGATAATGCTAATGCTAAAATAAAAAATTTTGAAAAAAAGGTTAACTGTTTCATGTAATCAGTTTTAATTGTTAAAAGTTAAATTATTATAAATTGGTATTTAGAAAATACAACCCTATAACGTATTGAGATTGCATTTTTCACTTCAAAGAGTAGATTTTTTTTAGAAAAAGGGAGATAGGTAACTTAATCTTTACTAAAGACACTATATTTCTTCAATGGTCACAAAAATAGAGTCTTACTTTCTAAAAAAGAAGAAAATTTTACGGAAAAGTGACGAGTGTAAAGAAGCTTAGTTTTTAGGGAGGAAACAATCCGCCGACGGCCGGGGAACCGTAAGAGAGATTTTGTTAATTACCTGAGTTTATCAAATGTGATGTCAGATAAAAACCTCGGTCAATCGGCGGATGAAAATTATATCATTTAAAACACCACAACGATTATTCCGTTAAATGTGAAAAAGTTTTAATTTTAAGTGATTAAAAAAGATTAACGAGGGTAGACGGAATGTGTGAAAAAATGTTAATTATTTTAAATGTTAAAGTGTTGATTTTCAGTTATTTATAAAGTAATAAAAAACATAATTGTAAGCTGTTAAAAACATTAACAGCTACCTATTTCAATGAGTTTTTCAAAAAAGAATACCAAAAAAGACAATTTGTCTAAATCCCTTCCCAGCGCGGTGAATCCGAATGCTGCGCAACACTTTTTGCTAAAAAAGAAAAAGCAACGCTCCGTTAAAGATTTTGTCAAAGGAATTACCAAAGGGGATCGAATGATATTGAGTCAGGCGATTACTTTAGTGGAAAGCACTCGACCTTCTGACCAAAGCAAAGCACAGCAAATTATAGAAGCCTGTTTGCCTCATTCAGGAAATTCTATTCGGGTTGGAATTACCGGCATCCCAGGGGTAGGGAAAAGTACTTTTATCGAAGCGCTTGGCAAATATGTGATTTCTCAAAAAAGGAAAGTCGCAGTATTAGCCATTGATCCATCGAGTAGTGTGACAAAAGGAAGTATTTTGGGAGATAAAACTCGGATGAATGATTTGTCATTGGAAAAAAACGCATTCATTCGGCCTTCGCCTGCAGGGACTTCTTTAGGTGGAGTGGCACGAAAAACACGAGAGACGATACTGCTTTGCGAGGCAGCAGGTTTTGAAACCATTTTTGTGGAAACGGTTGGGGTAGGTCAGTCAGAAACTGCAGTACATTCAATGGTAGATTTTTTCCTTTTATTATTAGTTCCAGGAGCAGGAGATGAATTACAAGGAATCAAAAGAGGCATTGTCGAAATGGCTGATATTTTAGCGGTCAACAAAGCTGATGGAGATCAAATTGATACAGCAAAAAATGCTCAGAAGGAATATCGAAATGCTTTGCACTTAATGCCTTTAAAAGATAGTGGAGTGAATCCGAAGGTATTGACTTGCTCGGCAATCGAACAAACTGGAATTGATGAAATTTGGAATTTGCTTTTGGAAAATCAAAAACTGACGAAGAAGAATCACTTTTTTGATAAAAAAAGAAAAGAGCAATCACTCTTTTGGTTGCATGAACAAATTGGAAATGGGCTGAAAGACTTTTTTTATAAAAATGAAAAAATAAGAATACACCTAGAGAAAATAGAAAAAGAGGTTTTGGATGGAAAACGAAATTCGTTTAATGGAGCTGATGAATTACTAAATATGTTTTTGAATAAGTGAAAGTCTCTATTTAGCTCTCCTTTTTTTTATCCAAAAGAAATTAAAATCGCGACGAATTAGGAATAAACTTTGCATGGTAAAAAGATGTAATACGAACTAACCAAATATTTAATAACTAAATAAAACCATTTTGTCCATGAATAAGATTGTAATCGCCGGAGCCGGCGGAATTGGACGTGCGGTAGGATTAATTCTTGCCGAAAATAAAAGTTTCGAAACCAAAATTTTCATTGGTGACTTGTATCTAAAAGTAGCCAAAGAAGCTGCTCGATGGATCGAAGAGGGCTGTGAAGGAAGTGAGCACGTCACTCCATTCAGCATGCCTGCCCAAGGTGTGGATAATGAAATGGTTGAAATTTTGAAAACTGCGGATATTTTATTGGATTGTCTCCCTGGAAGTCAAGCTCCTCGAATGGCAAAATTATGCAGAGAATACGATTTGCACTATGCCAACTTAACCGAATATGTAAAAGAAACGAATGAGGTGATGGAAATTGCCGAAGGTTCTAATCGAGGTTTTGTTCTGCAAACTGGATTAGCTCCCGGATTTATTAATATTTTGGGAATGAAATTATTCAATAATTTTTGCTCAAAGCACGGCGTAAAAGAAATTGATAAAATGGCGATGAAAGTTGGAGCATTGACGAAGCATGCCCGAGCACCTCATTTTTATGGATTCACTTGGAGTCCAGTTGGAGTTGCCACGGAATATTTGAAACCATGTGTGGCAGTTCGGAATGGTGAAAAAGTATTGCTTCCTGCTTTATCTGAAAGAGAAACTTTGCTTGTTGATGGAATGACTCTAGAGGATAATTTGACCTCAGGAGGTGCAGCAGATTTGCCAGATGCTTTGGCAGGTAGAGTGAAAAATCTGGATTATAAAACCTTGCGTTTCCCTGGTCATTACCAATGGGTAGATAATGTTTTATCAGTACTTCCCGAAGGAAAAGATCGAGTAAAACAATTGCAGGATACGATGCAAACATTCGTACCGATGATTGAAGAAGATCAGGTAATTATTTATGCATCAGTTCAAGGAAAAGATAAAAATGGAGTGCTTCGAGCGATGGAAGGTTCGTACCGGATTTTGCCAATGAAAGTTGGAACAAAAACGCTTCGAGCAATCCAATCTACAACTGCTGCTCCATTGGCAGAATGTGCTAGAATTTTGGCTACTGGAAAATGGAAAGGTGTGGTTTTTCAAAGTCAGTTAGATCCCGACTCATTTATGAATGGACCATTTGTTTTGATGGTTTATGGAGGCGGAAAAGTGAAGGAGGCGATGGCAGTTTAAACCCCCGACCCCTAAAGGGGAGTTTTGGGAGTGCTAGATTTTAGCTTATTTTTTAAATAATAAAGAGTCGGTAATGGTTTTATGAATCATTACCGATTTTTTCATGAGATAATTTAGAAAAAAATCCTTTAGGAAAAAATTGAACCGGAGGATCTTGAGTAGTGGGGCGGGAGGCAAGAATTGGAAACTCGCTCCGCTCAAACAGTATAAAACGGGCCACCCGCCCACTATTTTGCATCCCCATATTTTTATCCCCGAGAGTTTAATCAAAATAGAAATTCCCATTTTGGAATTTATGAAATGAGATTCTAAACAATTATCGAAAAATATTACTTTTGCAAATATATTTTTCATCAAAAAAAAATAAGATGATC
>CAYGRM010000419.1:0-5663 GCA_964352225.1 uncultured Saprospiraceae bacterium
TTATTTTTTAACTTTTACTTGACTATATTAAATCAGGATTTGAGAAGTTTGACGATGTTAGTTTTATATGTTCTATGAGCAGTCTCGTCAAACTTCTCAAATCGAAATTCCTTGTTCGTTACTCGATATTCAAAAAAAAGAAAAAAAAAGGGAAGAAAGCCAAGCTTTCTCCCCAATTCGTTTCCTAAGCAAATTAGTTTTTAATGACTGGAAAGATCTTTAATGATACATTCCATTCCCTTTGCTTGAACCGTTCTCATAAAACTGATTGCTTCAGCTCGAGTGCGAAACTCTCCGAGCATCACTTTATACAAAGTTCGGTGTTGGTTGTTAGAGATATGAACAATGACTGGCTCATCAAATTGTTGTTGAAACAAAGATGCTTGTTGCAAGACATTGCTATACTCTGCGTAAGCGCCCACTTGAACACTAAATCCTATTGAATGTTGGCGTAGTACATTAAATCTGTACAATCCCTCGCCAATCTCCGAATTGAGATCAAGGTTCGAAACATGAGCATAAGGTTTCTCTTTTGTTAGAGTTGGTGCTTCCTCGATTTCATCCTCGAAGTAATCTTCTTGAGTGGTAATCGGAGTAGGCATAGTACGTAAGTTTGGTTGCATTTTTTGATTGTTCTCTTCGAAGGAAACAAGTTGTTTCTGCTTCTTTCTGACCAATCTATTTCTTGTAATATTTCCTATCGCTGGTGGGCGATTAGAAGTATAATCTATCGTAGTTGTAGTCGGTTGATTTACCATAAATGTAGAGGGTAAATCAATTTTTTCTTGAACAATACTAGCTTCCATTACAGGAGTTGAAACCTGTGGACTAGTACTTGTTATTTTTGGAGCCAATTGTTTCCGATTGGTGGTATTTGCGATTCTTGCTTTCGAAGGGCGAGCTGCCATTCGATTCACAGGTTGATCGTATTGCTGCAAAATTGCCAACATATTTGAAGGCGAAAGGGACTCCTGATATTGTCCTAAAAGCTGACCAGAAGAATTGAAAACTAGTAAGGATGGCAAAATTTGGATATTATATTTTTGCTTCAAAGCATAACCATCAAAGTCATCAATATCGACTTGGAGAGCTACATAATTTTCTTTCACATAAGCAGCCAAAGTTGGATCAGTAAAGGTAGTTTCCTCCATCCATTGGCAAGGTGTACACCAACTTGCAGTAAAATCTAAGAAAAATAATTTACCTTCTTCCGATGCCTTTAACTTAGCAGAAGTGAATGAACCTTGAAAGAATTCTATTCCTTCCGATGTTGGACTTTTAGCTGACATCAAGAGCAAAACTGCTAGCAATAAGAAAAATAGTGATCTCATAATGCTTGTTTTTTTAGTGTAAAAAATATATCGTTATCGATGTTTATACTTTATTTAAGGTGATGTGATAAATCAACTTTTATTTTTAATAAATCACGTTATAATTTATTGGTTATCAGGTTTTTATCATTTTAAAAAATGAGAACCAATTAAAGTACATCCATCTTATTTGGATGATTTTAATAATGGAAATGAATTGTGGAAAGTCGTGGAAATGTTGTAATTTTTTTTTAAAACTTAAAGTACATGGCTGAATGAACGGGGGGATGTTCATTCATCGCCTGACTTTCTCATAGTAGTTTAAAATTGAATACATGACTACATATGCAAACAACATACCATTTATGATTTTTTTTAATATTTAATTTCAAGGAGATGAGATGTTGAGTATTGAATAACTATTTAAGAACAAGAATTGGAGCAGATATTCCCTAATACTGATGTAATACTTTAAGTAATTTCATCAAATTTCTCAAATCATAAATCCTTTGTGAAGCGTTCCTTATTTGATATTCACTCACCTTATCTCCTTTTATTTACGACATCTAAAAAAATGTGCTAAAAAAACATTCTCCCTCCCTCATTTCCCCACTTCCACGTTTTTAGTTACCTTGCGACCGATTTTTTATTAAACAATCAGAGATAAAACCATGTCAAAAAAATACGCAACTATCACAGGTGTTCATGGCTATGTGCCAGATTATGTTTTGACCAACAAAGAACTCGAAACAATGGTCGACACTAACGACGAATGGATTCAAAGTAGAACTGGAATCAAGGAACGCCGAATTCTTAAAAAAGAAGGTTGGGCTGCCTCAGATATGGGTGTAGAAATGGTCAAAGGTTTATTGAAAAAAACCAATACCAAACCAGAAGAAGTAGATATGCTAATTTGTGCAACGATCACAGGTGATCGAGTTTTTCCAGATACAGCCAATACCATTGCAGATAAAGTGGGAGCAAAAAATTCTTTTGGATTTGATATAAATGCTGCTTGTTCAGGCTTTTTATATGCTTTATCTACGGGCTCTAAATTTGTAGAATCTGGTTCGCATAAAAAAGTAATTGTTGTTGGTCTTGATGTGATGTCTTCGATTATTGATTACAAAGATCGTTCGACTTGTATCATCTTTGGAGATGGAGGAGGAGCTGTAATGCTCGAACCAACGGAAGAGGTTACTGGTATTCAAGATGCAGTTTTACGAGCAGATGGATCAGGTCGAGAGTTTTTAAATATGGCTGCTGGTGGTTCGCTTAAGCCTCACACTCCTGAAACGTTAGCTGCGGGTGAACAATATGTTTATCAAGAAGGTCGGCCAGTTTTTAAAGCTGCGGTCAAAGGAATGTCTAGTGCGATTAAGGATGTAATGAAAAGAAATAAACTTAAGAATGATGATATTAATTGGTTAGTGCCTCATCAAGCAAATATTCGAATCATCACTTCAGTTGCAGGTCAACTTGATTTTCCAATGGAAAAAGTCATGATGAATATCCAAAAATATGGAAATACAACTGCGGGAACTTTACCACTTTGTTTGTGGGATTATGAAGACCAATTGAAAAAAGGAGACAAAATCATCCTAACTGCTTTTGGTGGTGGTTTCACTTGGGGAGCGACTTACATCATTTGGGGATATTAAAATAACTACAGTATATTAAAAAAAGCTATTTCGATTTTTCGAAATAGCTTTTTTTATAAATCTTATTTACTTAGAACGTCAAGCGAAGCGTCCGTCTAACGTCCATCGTTCAACGTCTTTTTACTGATTTAAAATTTTCAATTCTACTCTTTGATTGATAGCGTGATCTTCAGGACTGCAATCTACACCATTACCACAATGATTGAGTAATTGAGTTTCGCCGTAACCCATCACTTTTACTCGATCCGTTCCAATTCCTCTGCGAATCAAATAACCTGCTACTGCAGTTGCTCGTTTGATAGAAAAAATCATATTTTCTCGATCATCCCCCAAGCTTTCTGTGTGAGCATTTACTTCAATTTTTAATGTTGGAAATTCGTTCATCAACCTAACCAGTTCATCCAGCCTAGTCGATATATCCTCGGTGAGCATATATTTTTTAGGCTCAAACTTTACTTTTTCCAAAATGAAAATCGCCTCATCTTGGACAGATTGGAGCATTAAGTATTCTTTTAATTCAGCGATATTTGCGTCACCTGTGTTGCTTTCATTTTCAGGTGATTCAGGAGCAGCATCAGACATTGGAGCATCTATGCTGGCCAACCCTTCTTGAAAATTGCTCGGTGAGTTTTCCTCTGTTGTCCCAAATAATTCTTCGTTTTTAAAATGTTTATCAACTTTATTTTCAGGATCAATATCTGAATCATAAGAATCGGCAGCAGCAAAAGGTAAATCTCTTTTTTCAGAATAAGGAGTAGAAACATTCTCTATTGTTTCAGTTTGATCTTTATATTGGGAAATGTCATTTGAACTATAATCAGGATCAATATCTGAATCATAAGAATCGGTAGCAGCAAAAGGTAAATCATCTTTTTGATTAACGACTTCTTCCACTTTTTCAGTTGTTGTGTTTTGAGAAATCTCATTTAACTCTTGCAAAGTTTCCAAATCAATTTCAAAAACCTCAGAAGAATTGTTAGCTAAATTTTCTATAATTGGTTCAACCACTATTATTTCATCTTCTGGAGTGGAAACTAAAGTTTCTTCCTTTGTTGGTTTTTCAGCCATCATATTTATTGATGATCGATTATACATCCCATCAATATCAAAGAAATAAATATCATCATCTCCACCTTCCCGCGAAGAGGCGAACATTCCTTTTGTCAAATCTTTGGAAAGGTAAATCGAAATATCATCAGCAGGACTATTGATTGGCAAACCAATATTACTTGGTTGACTCCAATTTCCTTGTGCATCTTGCTGACTAACAAAAATGTCAAAACCACCATAAGATGTATGCCCCTTGGAGCAAAAAAATAATTTTCCATCAGAACTCATAAATGGGAATCCTTCATTGGCAGTCGTATTGACTGGAGCATCTAGATTTCTTGCTCGACTCCATCCGTTGTCTCCTAGGGTAGAATAAAAAATATCAGTACCACCAACGCCACTTTTATCAGAAGTAAAGAATAAAGTCTTGCCATCAGGCGAAAAAGTAGGATGCATATGATTGGAATTGTTGTTACAAAATTCCATCAATTTTACATTTCTAAATTTTCCATCCTCGGTAATATCAGCCCGATAAAGCATCAAATTATACTGATCTCTCCGATTAGAAACATCACTATTCCTAGAAAAAACTACAAAAGCTCCATCAGGTGATAATGCGATGGTTCCGGTATTTTTATTTAAGTCATTAATTCTTTTTGAAATTTGATCAGGTGAATTGAAAGTGCCATCTTCATTTCCTTTACTGAAATAAATACTTAAAAAATCTCTTCCGGTGAAGCTCGATTTTCTCTTCATGATCTTTGCACCAGTTTTTCTATCAGAAGAAAATGCAATCCCATCTCTAAAAAAAACTGGAGCAGAATCATCGCTTTCTGAGTTATGGGCAAATGGTTCCACATTTTTTACGATATAATATGGTTCGATAGTCTGTACATTTTCAATTGATTGGAGTAGTGCCGTGGCTTTTGGATCGCCGGGTTTTTTGTCCGTATATTTTTGCAACCAAACTTTAGCATCTTCATATTTTCCTTGACTCATCAAGGCTTCCCCATAGTAATACCAAGTGATTGGTTTAGCTCTTTTATGCTGAACTATTTCATCATATAAGTTGACGGCATTTTCAATATTATTGTTGATTCGATAACAATAAGCTAATCTAACCTTCGCACTTAAGTTTGGATTTTTTTCTAAACCTTGCTCGTAAAGAGGAATGGCTTCGGCATATTTTTTAATTTGGTAGCGTTTGTTCGCTTTGTCTAATTGCTTATTTTGGGCAACTAGTTGCGAACTGAAGAGAAAGATTTGTAGTAGGAGAATAACTTTTAACCAATTCATGGGAGAATACATTTTAAGTTTGTTAGGTCGTAGTGTTTTAGTTAGGTTGAATAAAGTCTATTTATATAAAATTATTTTAATATCGGATCTTAAATTATACGTATTGCAAAAATTGTGCAAGTTTTGTGACATGTGACTTAAATCATTTTTGATGGTCTTTATAATGAGTGGATGACTAGAAAAGAATTCAAAAAAAATGTAAATTGTAGTTTAAAAAGGAATTTCTATTTTGGTAATATATTGATAATCAAATTATTATGTTATTTTTTTCCTTTTTTTTAATATAACTTTCCACACGTATTCTCAATTCTTTAAATCCTTTTTTCTCAATTAAAAAATATACTTA
>CAYGRM010000420.1:0-5658 GCA_964352225.1 uncultured Saprospiraceae bacterium
TACCATATGGATCTAATATTGCTAATGCTCTTCTTTTTTTATTTTCTTTTAAATAATTAGATAGTCCAACTAATTTGTTATTACAATCTTCTGCAACAATATAAACTTTCTTTTTAGGCGATTTTTCTTTTACTAAATCTTGTAATTTTTTAACTTTTTTCTTGTTAAGTTCTACAAGATAATATAGATCAAATGGTTTAGGTTCATTTATTGATAATACCTGAAGAGCTATTCCTTCTATGTATAAATCCTTAAAACCAGTACTTATTTCTATTTGTCCTGATCCTGCAAACCCGTCAAAATAAGTTAATTCAAAAAAAGGACGTTGACTCATTATAGCAAGATAAGCCTTAAGATATTTTATAAAAATTTCAATTTTATTCTGAGTCCAATCTCCCCCCCAATAGTCTTCCGAAGGTTCATTAAATTGTTGTATTTTTTTGTCATCCATGCTATATTTTTTTCAAACATAACAATACAAATATAAAAAACCAAATTGTTTCAAAAATAAAAAACGCCCACTTTCTCAAGCAGGCGTCTATATTGTTATCACAAATATTTTAAAACAATATCTTACGATTCTTCCACTTCTTCTTTCTCCGTGTGCACTTCTGGCTTCATTTGCGGAAAGAAGAGTACTTCCTGAATCGAACGTTGATTCGTCATCATCATCGTCAACCGATCAATTCCAATCCCTAATCCAGAAGTTGGAGGCATACCATATTCCAATGCTCGGAGGAAATCTTCATCCAAAACCATTGCCTCGTCATCCCCTCGTTCCGCCAATTTTAATTGATCTTCAAAACGCTCTCTTTGATCAATCGGATCATTTAATTCCGAATAAGCATTCGCAATTTCTTTTCCGTTGATAAACAATTCAAAACGTTCTACCAAACCTTCTGAAGTTCGATGCTTCTTCGCCAAAGGAGTCATCTCGATTGGATAATCCGTAATGTACGTTGGTTGGATTAAGTTGTCCTCTACTTTTTCACCAAAGATTTCATCCACTAATTTTCCTTTCCCCATAGAAGGATCCGTTTCAATATGGAATTGTTTGCACACTTCTCGAAGACCAGCTTCATCCATTTCTGAAACATCAATTCCAGTATATTTTTCGATAGATTCATACATCGTCATTCGAGTGTACGGTCCAGCAAAATTGATTTCTTTTCCTTCGTAATTAACGGTAGTCGAACCTGTAACTTCCACAGCAATTTTTTCCAAAAGTGTTTCCACCATTTCCATCATCCAGATATAATCTTTGTACGCAACATAAATTTCCATTGCTGTAAATTCTGGATTATGAGTTCGATCCATCCCTTCATTTCGGAACATTTTTCCAAACTCATATACTCCATCAAATCCACCTACGATTAATCTTTTCAAATACAACTCATTGGCAATCCTCATGTACAATGGCATGTCCAACGTATTGTGATGAGTCGCAAAAGGTCGCGCTGCAGCACCTCCATGAATTGGTTGCAAAATTGGCGTCTCCACTTCCAACCATCCTTGATCGTTGAAATAATTTCGCATCACATTCATCAACTTGATTCGCTTTAGGAAAATTTCTTTCACCTGCGGATTAACGGTCAAGTCAACATATCGCTGACGATATCTCAACTCAGGATCAGTAAACTCATCATGTTTATTTCCTTGCTTATCAACTTTTACAATCGGTAAATTTCGTAAAGATTTGCTCAAGAATTTCAACTCAACTACTTTGAAAGTTACCTCTCCAGTTTGAGTCACAAACAACTCCCCAGTCACTCCAATGAAATCTCCAATGTGCAGTAATTTTACCAACTTATTGATTCGCTCAATCTCTTCTTCGGTTTCGCCAATATCTCCTTTTCGAATGTATAATTGTATGCGTCCGTAGGCATCTTGCAACTTAGCAAATGGTCCACGCTGTCCCATAAATCTTCCCGCCAGCGTCAACTTTGGCTTATTTTCAGGACTATAATCACCTAAAAAATCAGTTCGCAAAGTGTCGATATAATCAGCCAATGCTACTGGTTCACGATCTACTCCTTCGTCCCATTCAACAGTCTCTGAAAGTCCCAAACTAGACATCGTTTCAGCATCTTCCATCAATACATTTGCCCGGAATCTATTTTTAAATAAATATTCCGCCAATTGCTCTGCCTTGACTTTTCCTACATTTTTTATATTTTCCAACTCGCTAATCATATTTTTCTGAAAATCAGCAGTTGTAAAGTCAGTAGATTTGAAGTTCACTTCAAACTTTTCAGCAGGAAACGGATTGATTCCTAAATCTCGAATCGCCTGCAATGATTCGCGGCGTACGATTTCTTGTTCGCTTAACATATTTAATTATGGATTTGAAATATTTGAGTTATCTTCTTGGGAAGATGTAAACTCGAAATATCATTCGAAAATTGAGTGCAAAAATAGATTTTATTAACTAAAGTAAGAAATAGCCAATGGAGTATTTTCCCCTTAGTTCTTTTTGGGAAAAACCTGTTTATATGGACTTATTTTGGAAAGGATCAAGTAATTAGTCATTGTTATTATTTTTATAATAACTAAGAATGTTTTTTTGGAAAAAAAGTTCAGTTTTTTACTTACTATTTTTCCATGTTTTATATAATTCCGAGTGGACTAATTGGTAGTCATCTTTTTCTAAAGCAAAAAATAAATCCTCTAGTGATACTTCAAAAGTCTCCACATACTTTTCTAAAACTTGGATCTGTTTTTCAAACTTTTGCCCAAGATCCAAAACATAAATTAGCTGATTATAAATTTCGCCAACCAGCGGAAATTCAATAATCAAATTATCTAAATATTTTTCAGCCTTATCAAGGTCATTTTGAGCCACAGCAATATTCGCTCGGTAAAAATCTAAATAAACATCTATGCCGACTTTTACATCTAACTTATTGACATAGGCTAAGGCCTTCTCGTAATCCTCCATCAAAAAATATTTATCCAAAGCCATTAAATATAGACTGGGATCTTCAGGAAAGGCTTGCTCGTATTCCGTCATTGCCTCCAAATATTTAGTTTCCTCTAATTCTGCGGTGACCAAAATCTTCGCCATTCTGAACGACTTCAAATTCTTTGCTTCGGGACTGATATTTTTAAATAAGTCGAATGCTTCTTCATTTTCTCCAGTCGTTCGTAATTCTTCTATTTTATTTAAATTTTGAAAATCAGCCAACGTTATTCCAGTTGAGTTGAATTTACTTTCAGGAAAAACCCGTTTGATCTCTTCCTTCATCAAAATGGAATAATTATTCTTGATGGTTTCGCTTATCGTTTCTCCAGAAGAGAAAGAATAAACATCCGTAATTTTATATTGATCATTTATCCATTCCATTTGCAAATCCAAATAAGTCATTCCATCACCATACTTTCGTAAAATAATATGTATTTCTTCATCTATACCGATATAATGATTGACATAATCCAAATAAGGAAGGTCTGCAGAATTGATCAGCCAATTAGAAAATTTAAAGCTGGAGGCAAAACTTTTTGAAAACTCTTTATTCCAAGTTGTTATAAAAGTATCATCTGGTTTTTCAACTAAGATTTTTTCAAAAAAAGCGTCCATATCAAACATAGAATCTAAGCAAGCTGTATTTTTTTCGAAAACGGCAGTCATGATAGAATCTGCGAAGAAGTAAAAGTAGAGGTCAATTCTTTCTTCTTCGGTATAGGTTTCTGTGGTATCTTGCTGAGAAAAAGCAGAGACTGATAAAAAAACCATCAATAAAAAGAGTGCGTTCATTTTTTTCATAAAATTATTTTTTGTTCATCATTGAAGTTGATTAAAAGCTATCATACTTTCTCATTTTTTTAAAATAAAACACCTGTCCCAAAGAATAATCCAAACACATTGATACCTAGGTTAAAACTAGTTCCGATAAACATAATAAAGTGTTCGTTTTGTTGCAAGCGAAATCTTCCTGCGACTAAGGGAGAAACTCTTGGGTTACTATTTTTGTCAAAAAGTAAACTTACTAGTGGGCCCATTTCAAATTCTACTTTTGATTTTTCAGCTATTCCTATACTAAAAATTTTAAATTGTAAACCAGCCCCAAGTGCGGGAGAAGCCCGTTCAGAGATCAATTGATTATTGATCAAAAACTGTTTGGTTTCGATGGGTAAATTAAAAAAAAGAGGAATTCTCAGCCTATGATCAGGTCTTAGTTCTCCAAAAAGTAAAACTGAACTAGTTGGAATAATCAATGCTTCTTCTTCTCGATAGTCAATTAATTTACTTTGTGGAATAAAAAGGATATTGGATCCAAAGCTTAATTCGAATCGCCTTTTTTGAGCAGTAGAATCTTGAGTTTGAGCAAAAATATTTTGGCTAAAAAATATCACCAGTAACAATAAAAACAGATTTCGCATCTTACGTATTTATTTTGTTATTAAAAATACTCCACCTGCATCCTTTACTCTTTTTTCCAAAATCAACGCTTCACAATTATTGAATTGCATTAATTGATTTAACTTCTTTCGAAAAGCATTCAGCATGATGTTCGATTTTTTTACATTATTTTCCCACACTAAGTTACGCACTAAAAGTGTTTTCTTTTTGCGATCTGCTTTTAAATCTATCTGCCCTACAAATTCACTTCCGTACAAAAGTGGCAAACTAAAATATCCCACTTTCCTTTTCGCCTCAGGCACATAACATTCGAGTAAATATTCAAAATCGAAAATTTCTTTCACCCGTTGTCGTTGAATCAAAATATTGTCAAATGGTGATAAAATATGGAATTGCTTTTTTATTTTTTTATTGGAAAAATCACTCAATATATCAGGTAATGAAAAATAAGTTTCACCTTCCAAACCTTTGATTTCATTAGCTTCTAACTCTCCAGATTTCACCATTTCATCTAATACATTTTTCAGTTTCTTTCGATCTATTTTAAGTAAATAACCAATCTCTCTTGCCTTTTTTAATCCATGTGCTCGCAAGTCTCTGTTGATTAAATATTTTAAATATTCTTCTTCTGTGGGCATTTTTGTATTGATATTTTCAGGCAATGCTCGTTCCGTTAAGTCAAACTTTTTTTGAAAACCTTGCCGCTCCACAATCATTATTTTCCCTTCGGAAAAGAGTTGCATCATAGCTTGATTGATCGGGCTTTTCACCCAAGGTATATTAGATTTTATTTTTTCTTTTTTAAAATCACGAGACATTAATGGTCCTTCTGCTTTGATTCGATCTAAGATGAATTTCATGTTTTTGGGATTTCGTTCGTACCAAAATCCATCGCCTTCACCTACCTGACTTTTCCTAATTAATGAAAATCGATAATCTTCCATGGGTAAATAACTGGCTGCGTGTGCCCAGTAATCGAAGACTTTTTTTTCTTTGACTAACCCTTGGATTTCTCCTACTTGATATTTTGGGTTACGTGTCCAGAGGACATGGTGATGGGTTCGTTGGATGACTGAGATGGTGTCGATTTGGACGTAGCCGAGGTGCTGGATGGTTTTTTGAGTGGTGAGGTTATTTCCAAAATCGAACTGATTGGAGATGATGAATTGACGGGCGGTTTTTTGATCTAATTTTTGCACAAGGATTTGTGATTTTGTTTTGATAGGAACGCGGATTGGGCGGATTTAAGCGGATGAACACGGATTGACGACAATATACGATGGGCGAAGATCCGTGTC
>CAYGRM010000421.1:0-5652 GCA_964352225.1 uncultured Saprospiraceae bacterium
GGCTATGAAATCCTTGCTTGTTTTGCACCCGATGCAAGCATCGGGGAATTCTTTAGATTAAAAATATCCACTCACCAATTAATGCAAGTTGATATTTTAAATTTTTCACAAAAAAATACCCTACCCTTTTATCCTCGACTTCTCATCTTCTGTTGCTGTCGATCTTTTCCGAACACCTTTCAATTTATTATTTCCAAAATTATATTTAAAATTCACCTTCACTCGTCGAGTATCATTTCTTTGAAAGACATCTAAATTTATATCATCCTGTCTGACGAAAACTTTATTTCTTTGCGTGTAAAAAATATCATCTACTCCAATTTTTAAACTTCCATTTCCTTTTAAAATATCCTTAGAAAATCCTAAGTTTATTCCATATTGAGCTTCCAAATCAAACATTCCATAAGTCAACTTCGATTGATAAGTTCCACTCAATTCAAAAACAATATCTGCTGGAAGATTAAATTCATTACCCACATAAAGATGATATGCAACATTCTGATTATCCAAAGTTCCCGAAGGAATTGCAGATTGAAAATCATTATAAAAACTAGTTACATTAATTCGAGTCACTCCAATTTCTTTCCAAGGAATACTTTTTGAAATGGTCAAACTTGCCGTATTATAATCGTCCAAATTGATGGTTGTTTGGAAAGTTTTATTCTCTGATGAAAACTGTTCGATGACTTCGGTGATCGCATCTTTGGTGCGACTATAATTTGCCGAGACAAAAAAGGAATTTCCAAATCCATAATTTAATCCAAAAGTATTCGAGTATTGAGGATTCAAAAAAGGATTCCCAATGCTAAAAGTATAATCATCCAAATACCCAATGAATGGATTCAAATCTTGATAGTTCGGTCGATTAATTCTTCTCGAATAATTATAAGTCAAACTATGCTTTTTCCCAATCGGATGAGACAAACTTAAGCTTGGAAAAAAGTCCGTGTACTCTCTTGGAACTGATTCATCAAGCGTCACAGAATTGCCTTCACTATTTGTATGTTCTATTCTTAGACCAGCTTGAATATTTATTTTTCCAAATGACTTCGAAACGTTGGTGTAGGCAGCCAAGACATTTTCATCGTAGATAAAGTTGTTGGTTCGGTTCTCTTGATTTTCCCAATTACCATTTTCTAATGCTTCAAATTTGGTATCGTTATCTGTGGTTACCATACTCATTTTTACGCCTAGCTCCAGATTATAACCTGCTTCAAATGATTTTGTAAAATCAAGGCGAGTAGCAAAAATATCAATATCTGCACGTTCAAAATTTCTCAACATAAATGGATCTAAAACCATCTCATCATTTTCATCCAAATAAGTATTATCGTAGGTATTATCAAAATCACTTTTATAAAATGAGTAATCAGCATCGAAAGTCAAACTTGTTCCTTTGTCATCAAAATTGTGTACTGCATTAAAATTAATAGAATGCTGATTCCAAAATCCATCATTCCTTCCAATTACGTTTAGAAAATTAAAGCCTGGAGAATTCGTTCCAGTTATCTCCGTTCGATTATCATTATTCCACAGATTATTCTCCTCATTAAAATTATACAAAATACCAAGTGTAGTTTTATCTGAAATATTATAGTCGATACCTAATCTAGTATTATAACTTCTTTCGCTATCGGTCATATTTGAAACTTGATCAAAGGTAGTTTCTCCTTCATCAAATGGGATCACTCTTTTTAACTTTAAATCTTGAAAGCCTGCCCACTTATTGATACTTCCTGATCCATAAATATTAATTTTGTTAGATCGATAATTAAAATCAAATCCAGTATTATAACTTAACTTTTGTCCTCTTCGAAAACCTGCATTTACGGAACCATTAAAGCCGATATTGTTATTTTTCTTCAGCCTAATATTGATAATTCCTGCATTCCCTTCTGCATCATATTTGGCGGATGGATTGGTAATGATTTCAATGTTTTGAATATTTTCAGCAGGCATAGATTCTAATAATCTAGAAAGTTCTTCACCAGAGAGATATTGATTTTTTCCATTAATCATAATCAAAACACCTTGTCTTCCTCGAAGGCTTATTTTATCGTCTTTGTCGACAATCACACCTGGAGATTTTTGTAAAATTTCAAGTGCAGAGTTCCCAGAATTGACCGTACTGTTTTCGACATTAACCACAATTTTATCTGCTTTCATTTCGATAAAAGGTTTTTTAGTCGTGACCGTCACCTCTGCAAGTTCAAGTCCTTGAGTTAAAATCAAAGGTTCGATGCTGAATTCATCATTATTAGAATTGATCAAAGAAGAATAAACTACATTAAATCCAACTGATGATGCAGAGACTAAATAGCTGCCTTTTTCCACAGCTTCAAAAGTAAATTCTCCATCTAAACCAGTCACGACTCCTTTAATCAAAGTTGAGTCCGTTGGATTTAATAACAATACATTTGCATATTCTAAAACAACTCCTTTCTCATCAGTAAGCTGTCCTTTGATAATGCCACTTTGAGCATTTATTGAAAAAAAAGAAAAGAGGAAAGTGATAGTAAAAAGAAGATTTTTCATTTTTCGATTTTATTAGCTATGATAGTAAAACAGTAACAGACCTTATTATTATTTTCAAAACCTGACCTAGAAATCCTAGCAACCGACAGAACCATGTTCTGAAGGTTGGGAATAAAAAAAATGAGAAGTTGACTTTGAAAAAACTTAAACTAAGGTGGTTACATTTTTAAGTTCAAATAGCAGACGAATTGATTTTTAGAAATGTTACAGATTTGTTAAACACTTTTTTTAATAAAAGAAAAGGTGGTATTTTGATTGGAACGCGGATTGGGCGGATTTAGGCAGATGAGCACAGATTTCACCCGCTATATAATTATCGTCAATCCGTGTTCATCTGCTTAAATCCGCTCAATCTGCGTTCCTAGTGCATAACTTCAGTTTCTTTTGAACCAGATATAAATAATTCTGAGTTCTTCTTATTTGATTTTGAAAATAAAAACTTGCTTTGACCATTTCGATTATTTTAGGAATTGATTATTTCTTTTATTATTTTTGAAACGAATCTTTTAAAACCAAGAGAAAATGAAAACACACTCCTCCAAAAAAAATGAGGTTTCAACATCTCAAACCACCAAACCATTTTTCACAAAAAATGGAAATTACTTCTCCTCCGAGTCAACTCCCAAGTCATCTTTTTTTCCCACACCAACTATTCAAACTAAACTATCGATAGGACAACCTAATGATAGATTTGAAAAAGAAGCTGACTCTATTGCTGACCAAGTTGTTCAAAATTCCAAAGCAGAAAGTAAAATAATATCCAGTCAAAATATATCTCCCCAACCTCAAATCATGAAGTCTGGAAAAAAAGGAGGCACTCAAGCTAGTCCTGCTTTAGCTAATCAATTAGCTAGTTCCAAAGGAAAAGGTAGTCCCCTTTCATCCGCTTCTAATAAAACCATGAGCAATAAAATTGGCTATGACTTCAGTCAAGTTCAAGTCCACACAGGGGAGCAAGCTAACCAAATGAACCAAAGTTTAAATGCTAAAGCATTCACTCATGGCTCAGATATTTATTTTAAACAAGGTCAATACAATCCAAACTCATTTGAAGGAAAACATTTATTAGCTCATGAATTAACACATGTAGTCCAACAAAGTGGAGGCCATCAAAAGATTCAACGACAAGAAGCTACCGCCACACCACCTGCATCTCCCGCACCTGCTCCAGCACCCGTACCTCGGCAAGATGTTGTATATGTGATGGGAAGTGATCGCAGGGGATTTTATACGATTGCCACTAGATTTTTTAGAGCCAGATTTCCTAATGCAGTTTTTGTCAACGATCAAAGAAATTTAAGTGGATTATTAACTCATCTAACTACTAATTTTACTAATCCTCTTGGAACAATTTATATTGTTTCACATGCCAATGAAGATGGAACCTTAGCCTTTAGATTGGACTCGGCTGATACTACCCGTGGATTATCAGTTGTAGAATTAAGAAATGCCTTAAATCCACAATCTGGAATTTCTTCTTTACCTACCGTAGGGACTCAAGTAGATCCGCAAACAAGAATTGAAATCAAAGGATGCGACCTAGGACGTAATCAAGAGGTGGTAGAATTATTTGACCAAGCATTCAATGGGCTAGGCACCGTAAATGCTCCAACTCATGAACAAGTTTATGGATTTAATACTGGTGACATCCGAGCTGGAACAACAGCAGCCATGAATGATCATCTTCAGACTTTTGAACAAAGTTTACCTACTATTCCTGCAGCACCAACCCCTGTAGATCGAAGTTTGAGAGGTGCTGAACGAACTGAAGCGAGACGTGAATTTGCTGCGGCTACTAGAGAACGTGTAGCAGCTCAACGGGCAAGAAGAACGGCAATTGCTGCAGAAAGAAGAAGATTCACTCCTGAAGCAAGAAGATTAGGAGAGATCGAAGGAACTTATGAAGCGATCTCAGGTCCAATGTTCCAACACGAAGGAACTGATCTTTTTACTGCTGATGATTTACGATCTCAAGTAGCTACTTTATATGACCATTTATCTGAGGCTCAGCAAGAAAGTTTGATTACTAGATTGATTAGACCTGATAGTCGAAACCGAGCTCTTGCACATCGGCAAGGCGTATTCCGTCAGCAAGGCCAACGTCAATATAGGTATGAGCAAGCATTCCGCTATAACATTCCTCAAAATTATGCTCAAGCAAGAACAGCCTTTCGCAGCGGATTTAGAAGTCATCGATTTGTGCCTAGTGGTGTAAATATTTCAAGTGATGTTGCTGCTAATGGAGAAACAAGCTTTACTTTTGATTTTGAGGGAACGAGAAATGGAGATCCATACACTATGCAATTCACCCGTGGCCCAATTCCTTCTAACCAATCTCTAATTGATTTGGTAAAAGCGAATGTAAATAATGAGGATAAATTTACTTGGAGCATCACCGAAAATCATCAAGCCAACGGGCAGTTAGTAAAAACAGTCATTCGAGAACGAGTGGTTTGCTACCTACATCATGGAAGCTTGGATGCATCTAGTGGGGATCATTTTTTACCTCCTGAGACAGATCGAAGATTCTTTGCTGAGTCAACATTTACTCCACCAACTCCACCAACACCTCCTGCTCAGCCCTAATTTTTTTTATACCAATAAATATCGAATGCTTAAGTCAGCATTCGATATTTTACTTTCAAAATAGTTCCCGCAACTTCTACTCACTTATTTGGTCTTTTAAGGTCAAACACTTATCTTTTTGAAAAATTTTAAACTTAAAAAAATGACAAAAAACTTTGCACTAATTACCTTTTTAATTTTCCTTCCCAGCTTAATTTTTTCTCAAAAATCTGAAGACAAACGATGGCTTTCAATTGATCGAATTTATGAATCTGGAGACTTTCAAATGGACTATTTCGGACAGGCTCGTTGGATGGAAAATGGCGAAGCATACACTACGCTTGAAAAATCAGAAAAATATAAAAGAGGTCGAGACATTGTTTCCTACGAGACAAAAACTGGCAATAGAACAGTTTTGGTCGAAGCAGAAAAACTCATTCCTTTTGGAGAAAAAAGACCATTGAGCATTTCCAATTATATTTGGTCAAATGACAAGAAACAATTGATGATTTTCACCAACACGACTAGAGTTTGGAGATATGACACTAAAGG
>CAYGRM010000422.1:0-5631 GCA_964352225.1 uncultured Saprospiraceae bacterium
AGTGTCAAACTGTTTTCTTGCATGGCTTTGGAAAAATCAGACCAGTTTTTGATGTTTTTCAACAAAATTAAGGAAGGTATAAAAAGAAAACAACTTACGCATATTAGGAAATAAAAAACTGATAATCAGTTATTTACCAATTATCAGTTTTTTAAATATTTCTCTAAGAAAAATAAAATTAATCAATTTAACTAACTGCTTCTTTTACTTGGATGATGGTCTTTAATTTTTCAATTACAAAGTCTACTTCTTCTCTTGTATTATATTTTGAAAAAGAAAAACGAATAGATTTTCGATCAGTATCCATTTGTATTTTTTCCAAAACATGCGACCCTTTTTCAGCTCCAGAGCTACAAGCACTTCCTCCAGAAGCACAGATTCCTAAAATATCTAAATTCAATAAAAGCAATTCAGATTTTGGTGATTGAGGGAATGAAGCAGACAAGGTTTTGAAATGAAAATCACCTTCATGATCACCATTAAATTGTATGTCTTCAAAATGCTCGAGTAATTGACTTTTCATATAATTTCGCAAACCTAAAGTATGCTCTCTAGTGGCATCTAGGTCTTCGTAAGACATTTCCAAAGCTTTTGCCATACCCGCAATTCCATAAATATTTTCTGTCCCAGCTCGCATATTTCGCTCTTGCGAACCTCCATTAATAATTGGTTTAACAATATTTTCGCCATTGATATAAATGAATCCAACACCTTTCGGCCCATGGAATTTATGTGCTGCACCAGCCAAAAAATTAATTTTAGTTTTATCCACATTAATTGGATAATATCCCATGGTCTGAACGGTATCAGAATGAAAATAAACATTGTGTTCAACACACATTTCAGATACTTTTTCCAAATCTAACATTGTCCCGATTTCATTATTACAATGCATCAAACTCACTAAAGTTTTTTCAACATCTTCTGAAATTAATGCTTCCAAATGTGCTAAGCTGACACGTCCTTTTTTATCGATTTCGACAAATTCAACTTTTATATCTGCCTCTTTTTCCATCGCCTCCAACGTGTGTAAAATACAATGATGCTCAATTGGGGAAGTAATAATTCTGCGTACTCCAAGATCTCGAACAGCACACCTGAGTACCATATTATTAGCTTCCGTTCCACCCGAAGTAAAAAATATTTCACCAATGGAAGCGCCAATTAAATTAGCAATTTTCTTTCGAGCTTCTTCAATTACAGTTCGTGCCTCACGTCCCTCTTTGTGAATAGAAGATGGATTCCCATAATAATCCTTCATTAAATCAGACATAAAATCGATCACCTCTTCGCTGATTGGAGTTGTTGCCGCGTTGTCGAAATATATTCTTTTCATTATATTTTAATTTTATTGAGCACAAAGGTAACAAGTGTTTTTTTAACTACAAAAGGCACAAAAGAAACACCAAGATTTTTACTCTTTCATGTCACTTCTGTGCCTTTTATCATTGAGCTGAATAAAGAAAAATTATATCAATTTTGTCTTAAACCATTTATTCACCATCGCTGACTCATCAATATGCTCATGCTTATATTCAAACTCATTAGTTGATGCATTATAATCATAATCCTTAGCCCACTTTTTATGGTTTTTAGCAAGTTCTGCAATCGAATCAGTAAGATATTTAACTTCCTTGTCAGTCATCACAGGATGAATTGACATACGAATCCAACCTGGTTTTTCACTCAAATCTCCGAGTCCAATTCGACAAGTTACATCATTTGAATACTCTTGAGAAACATGCAATAAATAATGTCCGTAAGTCCCCGCACATGAGCAACCTCCTCGCACTTGAATTCCAAAACGATCATTCAATAATTTCACTCCTAAATTATAATGAAGATTATCAATATAAAATGAAACTACCCCTAATCTTTTTTTTGCATGCTTCGCTAAAATGTGCAGGTTTGAGATTTTCCCGATGCCTTTCCATATTTTTTCTAGGAGCTCTTCTTCTCTTTTTAAGATCTTTTTCACGCCCATTTCCTCTTTGAGTTTCATGCAAAGAGCAGCTTTGATGGTTTGTAAAAATGCAGGAGTTCCTCCATCTTCACGTGCTTCAATTGCATCAATGTATTTGTGTTCTCCCCATGGATTGGTCCAATCAACTGTTCCACCGCCGGGGTTATCAGGCACCCGATTCTTGTAAAGTTTTTGATCAAAAATTAAAATTCCTGTCGTGCCAGGTCCTCCCAAAAATTTGTGTGGAGAAAAATAGATCGCATCCAAATATTCCATTTCATCCTGAGGATGCATATTAATATCAATGTATGGAGCGGAGCAAGCAAAATCTACGAAACATAATCCACCTGCCTTGTGCATCATGGATGCTATTTTATGATAGGGTGATTTTATGCCAGTTACATTTGAGCAAGAAGTGACTGCTGCTATTTTGGTTTTACGTTTTCGATATTTGTGCAATAACTCTTTTAAATTATCTAGATTCACCAACCCTTTCTCGCAAGGAGGGATCACTTCTACATCGCAAATAGTTTCCAACCAACTCGTTTGATTAGAATGATGTTCCATGTGCGTACAAAAAATAATTGGCCGTACTTCCTCTGGCAACTTTACCAAACCTCTGTATTTTTCATGGATTTTTAAACCTAAAATTCTTTGGAATTTATTGACGACTCCGGTCATTCCTGAATTAGAAGAAATTAAAACATCGCTCTTTTTTGCACCAACATGCTTTTTGATAATCTTTTGAGCTTCATGATAAGCCATGGTCATGGAGCACCCCGTCACCGTAGTTTCGGTGTGGGTATTTCCTACGAAAGGAGCCATATCTTTGAGTAATATTTTTTCGATGGGAAGATACATTCTACCACTAGCCGTCCAATCGGCATACACAATTCTTTTTTTCCCAAAAGGAGTTTCAAAAGTTTGGTTAGCACCAATGACATTTTCTCTAAAAGGTTTGAAGTATTCTTCTAGCGTAACTTTTTTAGTAGTCGCAGTTGCAGTACTCATATGTTGTATGTTTTAAAGTATTTTGATCTTTTTGGTAAAATATAGTTTTGACTTGGAAAAATTACTAGCGATATGCAAATTATTTTTCTCTAAATACTTTGTAAAAGTAAACTAGTTTCTGGAAAAGATTGGTGGGATTATGATTATTTAAATTTACGAAATGTATTTTGCAATAAAAATGAAATCGTGTTGATTTTTGAATTATAAATTTGTTTTTTATTCACCACAGATTACTCAGGTTTTCTCAGATTTCAGTAATCTGTGGTGACATAAATACTTATACAAGTCAAAAAAAATCCCGAATTTCGATTTTCTCAAAATTCGGGATTAGATATTTTTAGAAAAATTCAATACTAGATTATCGCATGTTTTAGAATACCAGCGATATCCTGTTGGATTTTTTTAGCCAAATTATTAGCAGTTACTTCAGAAGCACTTTCGCTATAAATTCTAATGATCGGTTCCGTATTTGATTTTCTTAAATGAATCCAATCAGATTCAAATAATATTTTCAAACCATCAACTGTATCCAATTCTTCGTTTTTATATTTTTCTTTCAATTTTTCAAAAATCAAATCCAAATCAATTTCTGGCGTTAATTGAATTTTGTTTTTTGAAATAACATAAGAAGGATAAGTTCTACGCAACCATGAAATAGGCTTACCAAACTCCGCTAACTGCGATAAAACTAATGCCACACCTGCCAAAGCATCTCTTCCATAATGTAATTCTGGATAAATTACTCCTCCATTTCCTTCGCCTCCGATAACTGCATTGGTAGCCTTCATTTGATTAACTACATTGACTTCACCAACTGCCGCAGAAGAATATGTTCCTCCATTTTTTTCCGTAACATCTCGCAATGCTCTAGTGGAAGAAAGATTAGAAACTGTATTTTTAGATTTCCCTTCTGGTGTATTTTTCAAAATATAATCAGCCACCGTTACCAGGGTATATTCTTCGCCAAACATTTCTCCATCTTCAGAAACGAACGCCAACCGATCCACATCTGGATCTACGGCGATTCCTAAGTCAGCTCGATTAGCGGTAACTGCTTCGGAAAGTTGTCTTAAATTTTCTGGAAGTGGTTCCGGATTATGAGCAAAATTTCCATTTACCTCACCATTAATGACAATAACTTCGCATCCTAATTTTTCCAAAAGAGGTGGAATAGAAATCGCTCCAGTAGAATTTACGCAATCCACGACTACTTTAAAATTCTTTGCTTTCACTTTTTCAATCGTCACCAAAGGAAGAGACAAAATAGCATTGATATGCTTATTGATATAAGTGTCATCCTTGCGATACGACCCTAACTTTTCTACGGAAGCATATTCTATATTCCCCTCTTTGATCAATGCTAAAAATTCAGTCGCATCATCAGCTGAAATAAATTCACCTTTATTATTAAGTAATTTTAAGGCATTCCATTGTTTTGGATTATGACTTGCGGTAAGAATGATTCCTGCACCTGCATTTTCCATAGGAACTGCCACCTCAACGGTGGGAGTAGTTGACAATCCAAGATCCACCACATCAATCCCAAGCGAACGTAACGTACTGACTACCAAGTTATTAACTATCTCTCCAGAGATCCGTGCGTCGCGTCCAACGACAATTTTAGGGTTGTTTGTTTTTTGAATGACCCAGTAGCCAAAAGCAGCTGCGCATTCAACAATATCTTGTGGGGTAAGATTATCTCCTGCCGCACCACCAATAGTTCCTCTAATTCCTGAGATTGATTTGATTAAAGCCATAGAATTTATAAAGTTATATGAGTTACCTCGAGATTTTGGGAAAATATTATAGTATTAACAATTAAGAAAGCGTATCTATTATAGATGCCTTGTCGAAGGGTAAAGATAAAAATTTATTCAAGTAAGAAAAGGATAAAATGAGGGATATATTGGTTTGTTTTAGTTTTATTATCTCCGTTCTAATTTTATACCTTTGACAACCTTTATATGATAAGAATGAACGAGTTACTACAATTTGACCAATATTTATTTCATCTAATTAATTCTGTGTGGACCACAGGTTGGTTGGATGTAATAATGCCTTTTTGGCGGAGCAAATATCTCTGGTTGCCTTTCTACATTTTTTTGATCAGTTTTTTATTGATTAATTTTGGAAAAAAGGGAGGATTCCTTCTTCTTTTTGCTTTAGCTACTATTGCAGTTTCGGATACTTTGAGTAGCCAAATAATTAAGAAAAATGTGCAGCGTGTTCGTCCATGCAATGATCCTCGTATTTCGGATTTGGTAGACCTAAAAGTGAAATGTGGTGGTGGTTATAGTTATACATCTTCTCACGCAACGAATCATTTTGCCTTGGCCCTTTTTCTAATTTTAACTTTAGGAATTCGATTTAGATGGATCAAATGGGTATTGATTTTTTGGGCAGCTAGTATTTCCTATGGACAAGTTTATGTTGGAGTTCATTATCCTTTGGATGTGATTTCAGGGGCGATGCTGGGCATGGTTGTGGGAATTTTGATGGCTACTTTGTATAGTAGTTTTCGAGAGATGAGATTGGATTTTGGGTGATTTTTTTCACCACGGATTACACCTATTTTCACAGGTTATATAGTTAGAAATAATCTGTGAAATCTGTGGTAAAAAAACAATCCAAAAACATATTTTTGAGTTTTTATTTTA
>CAYGRM010000423.1:0-5611 GCA_964352225.1 uncultured Saprospiraceae bacterium
GATTAGGCGGATTTGAGCGGATAGACACGGATTTTGACGATTACACTCGAGTATTTTAATCTGTGAAAATCCGCTCAAATCCGCCTAATCCGCGTTCCCATCAAACACCCTTTTATAAAACTCCAACAACTTCTTTTCTTCATTCTCCCAAGTCCAAATTTTCCGTACTTCTCCACAATTTTCTTTTAGTTTTTTATAAAAAATAGAATCTTGTAACAATACATTTACAGCATCGACAATGGTCTCTTTTTTTAAATCATCAATCAAAATCCCCACTTCTTTTTCTTTCATTAAGTTTTGATACTCTGGAAAATTCATATGAATAGCTGGAACCTCCGCTTGCACAAAATCAAACGTTTTATTTGCCAGCGAGTAATAATAATTCAAACTATTATTTTTCAATAAATTAATTCCAATAGTAGCTTGAGGCGTAATTTTTCGTAATTCTTCGGGCAATAAAAAACCCAAGAATTTCACGTTATTCTCTAGTCCTAACTCCTTAGTTTTTTCCCTTAAAAAATTAGACAAATCACCCTCACCAGCCAACCACAATTGAGCATCATTTATCTCAGCCATGGCCTCGATGATTTCTTCCAAACCACGTCCGACATTTAAAGCTCCTTGATATAAAATTATGGTTTTCTCTTTGGAAGAGTTCTCATTTTTCAAGTCATAATATTCGGGCATATTCCGAATCACTTCAAAGGGAGTTTTGTACTTTTTTTCTAACACTTCGGCTAAGGCAAAACCAACTGTGTAACAATATGCGCACGTAGCCACAGTTTTCCTCCCAACCCATTCCCAAATATTTTTCACCATAGGTCTTTCGATAACTTCTGGCACTTCAGTATAATATTCATGTGCATCATAAATGAGTTTTTTGCCTTTCCAATTACTCATGTAATAAGCAGGAAGAATGGTATCCAAATCAATGGCACAAACTGCATCAAACTTTTCTTTCCATAAAAAAAATAAGAGTCGAAGGTTATATTCGAGATAGAAAAATTTTCCTTTTTGGAAAAAACAATGGAGTCTTTTTTGTTGAAAAGGTTGAGATTGAAGAGGTTTGGAAGAGGGTAATTTTCGACCGACGAGCAGCACATCATATTTATTCCTAACCTGCCTATCGGACAGACAGGCAAGACTTTTACAAATCCGAATCATCCTTTGATCGTAAGTTAAATCGTTGATAACAGTAAAGATGATTTTTCGTTTTTTCATTTCTTCCAAACGATTTTATCTTCCACTTTATCCAAGTCTCCTTCGTCAATTAAGAGTTCAATGGTTTTTAAAACTTGAGCTTGTTTCTTGGAAGAAAATGCTTCGCATAACTGATTGATAGTCAACGGTTCACGCTCTAATTGCTTTAATATTTTTATTCTAAAACTTTCAAAATCATCTTTAGATAAATTGACTTTTGTTCGCTCTAGACAAACATCGCAAACCCCACATTTTGGAGCATCTTTTTCTCCAAAATAAGATAATAGTTGTTGTGATCTACAAATGGTATTTTCAGCGTAAGCAATCGTTTTTTGCAGCCGTTCTAAATGCCTTTTTTTCCTAAAATTAAACCGCTCAAAGTCAATCGTTAAATTTACTGGATCAACTTTTTCTTGTAAAAAGATAAGTTGCGGTTTATCTTTTTCAGGACGAAAATCAATTATTCCATTGGCCGCCATTTTTAATAGAGTCTGTTCTAAATCATGATAGTCTAATTCCAAATTTTTCGCCATCCATGACAAATGAATACCCACAAAATCTGTAAAAGCACCATGGTAACTTCGCAAAATTAATTTTAAAATTCGATCTGCTTTTCTATTTCTTAATTGGTAATCATACAATTCATCTTTCCTTACTCTTATTCGAACACTAGCAGGATTAAAAACCGCATCCGTCAAAGAAATCCATCCCTCTTGCTCCAAAATTCTAATACAATTATAGGTTGTAACGGTTTGTAAATTAAATTTTTTCACCAACTCCACTAGATCAAAATCAAAGCTATCTGCAGCACTTCCACCTATTGCCAATTGATAATAATTTCCAAGAGCTCGATAGGTTTTTCTAATCTCATCCATCGAAGGATAAGCCTGCTCATATTGATAAATCAAATTGGATTTGTCCGACTCATGATATAATAAAACGGCATAGGATTTTTGACCATCTCGCCCTGCTCTTCCTGCCTCTTGAAAATAGGCTTCTAAAGTATCTGGCATATCCAAATGAACCACTAGTCGAACATCAGGTTTATCGATTCCCATGCCGAATGCATTGGTGCAAACCATGATTCTAATCTTATTATTGATCCAATCTTCCTGTTTTTGGCTTCTAACTTCCGTACTTAATCCTGCATGATAAAAGTCAGCAGTCACTCCCCTATTTTTCAATTGCATGGCAATCTCCTTGGTTTTTCTTCTACTGCGAACATATATAATTCCAGAACCAGGAACATTTTTTACAATCTCATTGAGCTTAGTCAATTTTCCTTCTTCATGCAAAATGACATAGGCTAAATTTTCACGACTAAAACTTTTTTGAAAAACATGCTCTTGTTTGAATTCTAACCTTTCTTGAATATCTTTTACTACATCAGATGTAGCTGTGGCGGTCAAGGCTAAAACTGGAGTTTTAGGAAGCAACTCTCTGATATTTACAATTTCCAAATAAGGTGGACGAAAATCATATCCCCATTGCGAGATACAATGAGCTTCATCAACAGCCAACAAATTCACTTTCATTTGTTCAATTCGTGCCCGAGCCAGATCAGAAGCTAATCGCTCTGGAGAAAGGTAGAGAAATTTTATTTTCCCATAAATGCAATTATCAAAAGCTCGATCAATATCTTTATAATGCATGCCAGAATAGATCGCCACCGCTTCAATTCCTCGCTTTTTTAAATTATAAACCTGATCTTTCATCAAAGCAATCAACGGTGAAATAACAATACAAATACCTTCTTGCATCAGCGCTGGAACTTGAAAACAAATAGATTTTCCTCCTCCAGTAGGCAATAAAGCGAGCGTATCTTTTCCATCCAAAACGGATTGGATAATTTCTGCTTGCATAGGGCGAAACTCCTCGAACCCCCAATATTCTTTTAATATCTCGTTGGCTGATTTCTGCAAAAGATTTGATTGCGTTGAACTATTAAATAAGCATGTTTAATAAAAAACAAAGAAACAGCTATTTTGGGAAAAAGGAAAATTCAAAAGTAGCATCTTACCTATAGGTCATATTAAATTATTTTGCAACCATCTTTTTTAAAATAAAAAAAGCACCTATTTCTCAATAGGCGCTTCAAAAACATTATCTGTAGTAATGTTAATCATCAAAAGTATCTTGGTTATTTTTCATGTATTTTCTTAGAATGTTGGACATCCCATTGGTCTTCTTCGTTTCCCATCTAAACCTTCAGTCAAATTATATGAAATGGTCAGTCCACCAATGGCATACCAATCTTTATATTCAGAGTTACCTCTTTTTGCTCCTGTTTCCTTTGGACTTCCAGATCGATTAGCTAACTGAGCTGATATTGGCCCATACCTTTCATTCATAATATCATCCGCAACATAGGTTGTACTGACATCATCCAAATAATCGGTAGTGGTTTTTCTTAATCCTGCTTCCAATCCGATATTGATTCTGTCAGTCAATGCTACCTTTAATCCAAATCCAAAAGGAAAAGCAATTGCTACTTTTTTATATGGTTTTCTTCCAGGAAATTCAGCTAAACCTTGCCCTTCGGTATTTAATGGTTGCAACTCCACCCATTCTCCGTTATATAAAGTCTTGGGATTAAAATTAACGACTCCAACCCCAGCAAAAATATAAGGGCTAATTCTTTTAGTCATAAACTTAGGTTCATAACCTAGGATATTATATTCAATAGTAAAAGCTGATTCAACGAAAACAGATTTGAATTGTAAATTTCTAGCTTGCCTTCCAGGATCTTGTGAATTATAGTCTCTAGCGGAGAGTCTCCCTGCAGAAACACCTAACTTAGCCGTAAAATAATCGTTAAAGTTATATCTTAAAAATCCACCAATTGAGTATCTAAACTCTCCATGGCTGGTTCTTTTCGAAGTTGGATTAAGGTCACCAGAGTAGGTAGAAAAGCCTCCGATGCCACCTATTTCTAGGTATTGAGAATTGGAAATTGTAGGTAATAATAGGCAGAGTGCGATAATGTTAATTAAATTTTTCATGGTTGTACTAATTTTGGTTTTGTTGAAAACACTAGTGGCGAACGTCACCATTTTTTAATAGTTAAAAAAAAAAGATTTGGAAATCAGAAATACCAGTTTCTATTTGATGATTAGTCCATTACATTTGGTTAATCTGATTCCGTAAAGTGAAGTTGTTCTGAAATGTTTGTGGAGGGGTACAGAGGGGAAATAAAAATGCCAGAATCCTTTGAATATGGATTCTGGCATTAGATGTTCAAAAACAGTTCCTAATTTTTTATTTTTGAAAAAAAAATAAAAAATGTGGATAACTTTTTTGAAAAATATTTAGAATGTTGGGCAGCCTGTCTTACTTTTTCGGCCTCTCTTTCTACTTCCAACTAGACCATTATCAAGAAAATTTCTAGACAAAGTGATTCCCATAAAAGCATACCAATCAGATACTTGATTATTTCCTCTACCCATCCCTGCTTCAATCGGATTGCCAGATCTATTGGCTAATGCTGCTGACAAAGGGTTTTGCTCTAATAGTAATGATTCTTCCACATAAGTTTTACTCACATCATCAAGATAATCGGTAAATGTCATTCGAATTCCCACTTCAGCACCAATATTCCACGTATCGTTTAGAGCAAATTTAACACCTCCTCCCATTGGAATAGCAAATCCGTTTAGACTGTAAGGTGTTCGATCAGGATATGCAGAAAGACCTTGACCTTCCGTTCCAAGTGGTTGGAGTTCCACCCAATCCCCATCAAATTTCGCTTTAGGGTTATGATGAAAAACCGCAACTCCTGCAAAAACATAAGGAGACCAAGGTTTTTCTAAATTATAAGGTTCATATCCTAAAATATTCAATTCGAAAATTAAATTTCCTTCAAAAATATTAGATCGGAAACTTAGATTTCGAACCTTGGCGGATTCTATGGTAGATTTAGCATCTTCAGCAGAAAGGATTCCGTAATTAAACCCTAGTCTAGCCGCGAAATATTGGTTAAAATTCTTTTTTCCAAAAATTCCTAACATCGGATTTATTTGACCTGGATTTAGTCGATTACTGCTTGGAGACAAATCTCCTTGGTAGGCAGAGACTCCAAGCATTATTCCTAATTCGGAATGTTGACTTAAGCTAAGCAATGGAAGTAGGCAAAAATTCAGGATTAAAATAATGTTCTTTTTTGTCATGATGTGATTATGGTTTTTGCAAATGTTTTTGAAACAGATTTTTATTCTTTTAGTTAATCAAAAATTGAAAAAAGGTAATCTTTTAGAATTTCAAGCAATCTTAGTTATTTAAACTTGTCTTTTTTTAAAATAAATGATTAACCTATACTTTGTTCATTTAAATTATTCTTTTTTTTAAAGAAAAGATATTCCGAAAAAGACAATTTGAGGATTATAGTTAAAATCTGATAACAATAACCCTATAT
>CAYGRM010000424.1:0-5606 GCA_964352225.1 uncultured Saprospiraceae bacterium
CAACTAAATAAAAACGCTGTTGCAAGTACTCCTACTAAAAAAGTGATTTTGGTTTTGAGATTAAAATTCATCATTTTTATTTTTTATATTCGATTGATAATCAAGGCTTTAAAATAAAAAAAAGTCTATAACTTCAAACCAGTTATAGACTTTTTTTATTGCAAAAATTCTGTAGTAATTAGTTTACCTTTTGAAAATAATAATCTTCAAATTTTAAAATATTTACATATTTATTTTCAATATAATTTATTTTATCAAAACGCTCATTAGCAGCGTCTTCAGGAGTGACATTTCTTTCAAATTCAAATTTAGTTGACATCATTTGATCCGTTTCTGTATCAATTACATCTTTAAAATAAATTCCATTCTTCATCAATTGTCTTCCGAAATATAAAGATATATCATATCCTCTGAAAGCATCCTCATCAGGTATTGTACCATATTGCTCATAGAATTTTCTGATAAAATCTTTGATTTTGGTATCGTCTTTATTAACGAAATTGGCACTACTTACATGCAGTTTCAAATTTTCAAAATAATCAAATGATATTCGCTCGAACTCCATCCAGCGAGGCATTCCATAAACAACCACCTCATTTCTTCCTTTAGCAATTTCAATTTGCCTCATGATATTACTGACAAAGGTTTCATTCGAATAAGAAGGAACAATAAAAACAGTCGTTTGGTCTTTTTTGATGTAGGAAAGGAAATCAAGTTCTCCAAATTCTTGAGCAATTTTTGAATCAATTCTATATTCTTTTAAAGGCTTCGAGTTGCTTCCTGAAATTGACCGGTGAATATCTTGGAAATATTTTAATCTACTGATCTCCACATCTTTATCTCTCACTACTAATACTATTTGCTCTGGAGAATAATTATCTAAGGCATGCTTCATTATTGCTTCACAATGACTTTGCAGACTTGGATTGACTTGAATATAAAATGGATTTTGAGAGGTAATATTTCCACTCGTATTTACTGGAGAAACTAACGTTTTTTGATTCGTTTTGGCAAACTCTGCGGCTTTGTCCAATGGTTTCGTACTAAAAGGGCCAATAATTAAGTGAGCATTTTGTACGGCAGACCGATTCAAGGTTGAATTCAATTCCGTTTCTGACCACTTAGTATCCATAACAGATATATTAAGGTTAGCACCTTCGTTGGACAGTTGATCTAACGCCATTTTTGCCCCTTCATAAAATTGCAAAGCAGCGATAGAACTTGCATGAACTCCACCCTCCAAATCATTTACTTTATCCGCATTGAAAGGAATCATCATTGCGACATTGTAAGTACCTAAAATTCCAGTTCCACTATTATTACCTGAGTTTGGATCAGATGTATTTGGTTCCTCTTCTAAGTATTGAGATGGATCGGATTCGATTGGGTCATTCGCTGAGGAGCCTGCATCAGTCCATTCAACGGTATCCATCTTTCCAGTTACGTCAGTAGGAAATTCATAACGCCCAGTCTTTGGATTATATACTTTAATCCCTTCGGGAGTAACAATTTCGGGAGCTGGCGTATTGGTTTTACCACCTCCACAAGAAGTTAAGGAAGCTGAAGCTAAAATAATTACAAAAAAACTCAAATAAGAGAACAGCTGGAAATCGGATTTTTTCATTTCAATTTATGTTTATTCCCACTCAATTGTTGCGGGTGGTTTGGTACTTATATCATAAACAACACGATTGATACCTTTTACATTGTTGATAATTTCACTTGATACGATTGCCAAAAATTCGTGTGGTAATTTACTCCATTCAGCAGTCATTCCATCGAGGGAATTTACAGATCGAAGTGCCACAGTTTTTTCATAAGTTCTCTCATCTCCCATTACTCCTACTGACTGAACGGGCAACAACATCGTTCCTGCTTGCCACACTTTGTCATAAAGGTCGTGTTTCTTTAGATTTTTTATAAAAATATCATCTGCTTCTTGTAGCATTTTCACTTTCTCTTCGGTGATATCTCCTAAAATTCGAATACCTAAACCTGGCCCAGGGAAAGGGTGTCGATTCAAAATATTTTCTGGAATATTTAACTCTGCTCCCACTTTTCGAACTTCATCTTTGAACAACATTCTAAGCGGTTCAATTATTTTCAGATTCAATTTTTCTGGCAAACCACCCACATTGTGGTGCGACTTAATTGTTACACTTGGGCCGTGAACTGAAATAGATTCAATCACATCTGGATAAATCGTTCCTTGTCCTAACCAAACGATATCTTCTAATTTGTTGGCTTCTTCTTCAAAGACTTCAATGAAAACTCGACCAATAATTTTCCGTTTTCCTTCAGGACTAGATTCACCTGCCAACTCATCCCAAAATCTTCGGCTCGCATCAACACCTACAATATTTAACCCCATATCTTTGTAGGAATGCAAGACTTCTTCATATTCATTTTTTCTCAACAATCCATTATCTACGAAAAAACAAATTAAGTTTTGCCCGATGGCCTGGTGTAAAAGCTCTGCTCCAACGGTCGAATCTACTCCCCCAGAAATCCCCATTAAAACTTTCTGATCGCCGATTTTATTTTTCAAATCTTGAATAGATTCCTCAACAAAAGAGGCAGGTGTCCAATTTCCATGACAACCAGCAATGTCTATTAAAAAGTTTGATAGAATATCTTTCCCTTCCAAACTGTGGGTCACTTCTGGGTGAAATTGAATCGCATATACTGGTGCGTCAAAAGCACCTTCTTTGCTCTTAAATGCTGCAACTGGAATACTTTCTGTTCCTGCCAATATTTCGAACTGTTCAGGAAGTTCAGTAATCGTATCTCCATGAGACATCCAAATTTGGCTATTTTCTGAAATCCCTTTAAAAAACGGATCATTAAAAAGTGGTGGATTTAATGATGCTTTTCCATATTCTCTCTTTTCAGAACGTTGTACTTTACCTCCGTAATAATTGGCTAGATACTGTGCTCCATAGCATACCCCCAACAAAGGTTTTTTCCCAACAATCTTATCCAATTCTACTTGGAGTGCATCTTCCTCTAATACAGAAAATGGGCTTCCTGAAAGTATGATCGCTTTGATGCTATCGTCTATTTCTGGAATTTTATTGAAGGGTACAATTTCGCTGTACACATTCAACTCACGAGTCCGCCGAGCAATTAACTGCGTGTATTGCGAACCAAAATCTAGGATTAATATTTTTTCAGTCATGGGCGCAAAGATAGTTTTTAGAATTTGAAAATTTGAGGATTGATATTTGAATTTTAGGATAAAAAAAAGAATAGAATTTTTGATAAATAAGAATCAAAAGAAATTCATTTAGATTTTTTTTGAACCTCGTTATATTTATGGGTTAACTTTTTGGCATTTTCGTATTATAATTTTTATAACATTAAAATTTAACTTATTTTTAAAATTTTAAAAGTCAATCAATTAAAAACAAGTTTACATGCCTATTACATACAAAGTTCTTTTATTATTATCCCTTTTTATTGGTGGGATAAATTACAATTCCACAGCCCAAAAACAAGAATGTGGCTCTGTTCTTCCTGAAAATTTTGAGCTTCAAAAAAATAAACATCCTGAACGGTTTCAGAAGTTTTTGAAAAACTTTGAAAGTGATTATTTGAATCGTCCCCCAACTGCAGGAAGTTGTATTAATGATATTCCAATGAAAGTTCATATAATTCGTAGAACAAATGGTACAGGAGGTTTGACAGTTGCTGAATTAAATACTGCTATGACAACTTTGAACCTAAGATACGAAGCAGCTTGTATGGCTTTCTATGTTTGTGGTGCAATCAACTATATTGATGATGATCAATATTATAATTTTGACCAATCTGATGAAACAGCTTTGACTAGTGCAAATAATGTAGCTAATGCAATCAATATTTATTATGCCAATTCTGTTGGAAATGGAGCATCTTCTTATTGTGGATATGCCTATTACCCAGGTGGGCCGGATGTGATCATGATGGATAATAGTTGTGCACTTAATGGAAGTACACTTCCTCATGAGGTGGGGCATTTTTTTAATTTACCTCATACTCATAATGGTGGAAATGAGTTAGTCAATGGATCTAATTGTACTACTGCAGGAGATGGTTTCTGTGATACTCCAGCTGATCCTAATTTATCAGGAAATGTAAATTCTAGTTGTGTTTATACTGGTACTGCTACTGATGCAAATGGAGATTTGTATATTCCAGATCCAATCAACATAATGTCCTATTCTCGTAAAGCATGTCGAACTTTTTTCTCTCCAGAACAACTCGCTGAAATAACTTATAATTCATTATTTGTACGTAATTATTTTGATTGTCCTGAGTTTGATGTTGATTTCACAGCAGATATTACTCAATCTTGTACTTCTCCCGTTACGGTTAATTTTACAGAATCCGCTGTGGGGGAAAGTTCATACGAATGGGATTTTGATAATGATGGAACCATAGATGCAACAATTGCCAATCCCAGTCATACTTTTACAGCTGCAGGTAGTTACGAAGTGAATTTAACTGTTTCTGATGGAACTAATTCCATTGCAAAAGTAAAAACAGCTTATATCGAAATCGGGTCTCAATCATTTCCTCACACAAGTGATCTTGATAATTTTACCGTTGCCTCAAATGCAACCGGATTTGAAAATGGATGGTCTGCAAGTCCAGCTGGAACTACCTCAGCTTATCGATGGAATACAAGAAGTGGCGAAACTCTATCACCCAACACAGGTCCTGCCGTAGATCAATCTTTAGGTAATGCATCAGGTATTTACATTTATTCTGAAGCTACCAATTATTCTACTGGAGATATCGCAGAATTAATTAGTCCTTGCTTAGATGTTCCAACAAGTGCGGCGGATCCAATTGTTAGTTTTTATTATCATATGTATGGAGCTGATATGGGTACATTACACATTGATTTGCACGATGGGACTTCTTGGATTAATGATATAACCACGGCAATTGTTGGCCAACAACAAGCTGCTATGACAGATCCTTGGATTGAAAAAACATTTGACATAACTGCCTATAAAGGCTCTGCTATTCAAATCCGATTCCGTGCAGAACGTGGAAATGGTTACCGAAGTGATATGGCAATCGACAATTTACAATTATTGGAAGTAACACCACTTCCTGTGGAGTTGATCAATTTTGAAGGGCAACCCAATTCAAAAGGAGAAAATATTTTATCTTGGCAAACTGCAAGTGAAGAAAATGCTGCTCATTTTTTATTAGAACATTCGGAAGATGGTATTCAATTTGAATCGCTTGGCAAAGTTAGTGCAAATGGAAATACTACCTCATCAACAGATTATCGTTTTAGTCATTTTTTTCCATCCAACCCCGATAATTATTATCGACTAAAAATGGTTGATTTGGATGAATCTTTTGAATATTCTTCCATCATATATTTACCTTATTCCAAGCAAGAATCAACTATAGCTATTTTTCCAAATCCGAGTAACGGAAAATTCCTATTTAATCGATCTAAGAATAATCAGAATTGGGACTTAATGATTTATAATTCTATTGGACAGTTGGTAAAAATAGCCATTTGGCAAGACGATGAAACTATTCATGAATTAGATTTGCAAAATTTTCCACCAGGAATTTATAGCGTGCAAATATTAAATAAA
>CAYGRM010000425.1:0-5570 GCA_964352225.1 uncultured Saprospiraceae bacterium
ATTATTCTAGTTTTGCAAGAATTTATTTTTTTAAAAAATTTGCCCTAAATCAGAATTAAAAATCTCTTCAATAAAAGCTGTTTCAGAATTAAAAATTATACTCAAAAATTTAAATACTAATATGAAAGATTTCGTCAAGTTTGTTTTTGCTTCCTGTTTGGGAGTCGCTATTGCAGGAATTGCATTAATTTTTGTAGGTACCTCTGCGGTAGCTGGATTAATCTCAGGGGTGAGTGGTGAAGGAGCTTCCCCTGCTGCTAAACCAAACTCAGTTTTAAATATTTCACTTCAATCTCAAATACCTGAGAAGACTAATAACGTCCAAGTAGATCAATTTCAATTAGAAATGGATAATATTATTGGTGTTCACGATATAGCACGAAGTATTAAATATGCTCAAACAGATGATAATATTCAGGGTATCATGATTGATTTGACCAGCGCTAGTTTGGGACAGGCCAATGCTGCTTACCTTAGGGAAACCATCATTGATTTCAAAGAAAGTGGAAAATTTGTTTTAGCATATGCTCCAGCTTATTCCAAAGGAACTTACTATTTAGCCTCAGCTGCGGATCAAGTTTACATTAATCCATTTTCAGTTATGGAATTTGACGGCTTTGCAGCAAGCATTCCTTTTTTCAAAGGTATGTTGGATAAATTAGGGGTAAAAATGCAGGTAAAATATGCTGGTCAATTCAAAAGTGCAACTGAACCATTCCGACTTTTTGAAATGAGTGAGCAAAACAAATTACAGGTCAGAGAGTATTTGGAAGGTATGTACAAGGTTTACCTTGAAGACATCGCAGCTTCTCGAAATATGACGCCTAGCCAATTAAGAGCAATTGCTAATGAAGGTATTTTATTAAATTCTAAAGAAGCAATGGGAGCTGGATTAATCGATGGAATCAAATATAAGGATGAAGTATTAACAGAGTTACGAACTAGACTGGGGTTAGCTAACGATGATAAAATTCCGTCAATTGGCCTATACGATTATGCTGAATTTGTTGGCTCTAAAAAAGATTTAACCTCAGGTAATAAGATTGCCATAGTTTATGCAGAAGGATCAATTGTCGATGGTGAAGGAGATTTAGGAAGTGTGGGTGGTGATAAATATGCCAGAATCATCCGAAAAGCTAGACAAGATGATAAAGTTAAAGCGATAGTAATAAGAGTGAACTCAGGAGGAGGAAGTGGTATGGCTTCTGAAAATATTTGGAGAGAAATTGAGTTAGCCAAGGCTGATGGGAAGACTGTAATTACTTCCATGGGTGATGTTGCTGCTTCTGGTGGGTATTATATTGCTTGTAACTCTGATGCCATTTTAGCTCAATCAAATACGATAACTGGGTCAATTGGAGTTTTCGCGATGATTCCAAGTTTCCAAGCAGGAATGCGTGATCATTTAGGAATAGAAGTAGATACCGTTAAAACCACTAAATTTGCCACTAGCATTTCTCCATTTTTTGATATGAGTGATGAAGAAGGAGATCGAATTCAAAAATATATTGATGAATTTTATGATCACTTTTTGTTGAGAGTTTCTGAAGGTCGTGGGAAATCTAAAGAGCAAATTCATGAGATTGCTCAAGGTCGAGTTTGGACTGGTAAAACTGCCTTAGAAATTGGCTTAGTGGATGAATTGGGAGATCTCGAAGATGCCATCGCATTGGCCGCAGAAAAAGCTGGAATCTCTGATTATCGATTAAAGGAATATCCAGAAGTTAAAGAACCAATCCAACAATTCATTGATAATATTACTGGGAAGGATGGAAAAGAACCAATGGCTAACAAATCTGTCAATACATTGTTACAAAGTGAACTGGGTGAGATGTACCCTCACGTAAAAGCATTAAAAGAAATGATGCAAACGAAAGGTGTACAAGCTAGAATACCTTATTTGATTGATTTCAAGTAAAAAATAACAATACAATTACAAAGGATCTTTGGAAATAATTTGATTCCTTACGTTCGCTTTTATTATTTTTTAAAAACCCTTTTACGTATCAACGTAAAAGGGTTTTTTGTTTCCTAACTTTTTTCAAATGATTATTTTGAATCGAATTTGATACATCTTCAAGATGACTTCTTACAAAAAATCTACATCCACATCATAAGGATAACTAATCAAATACTTCAATGCTTTCTCCACTTCGAATCCTTCAAAAACTGCTTTGTATAACATCTGAGTAATCGGAACTCTGATCTTATGATGTCTGGAAAGGTGATTGAAAATTTTAAGCGTTCTCACCCCTTCCGCCAACTCTGGCATCGTCTTCATAATTTCTTGAATGGACTCGCCTTGCCCCAATCTTTTCCCAAAGGTAAAATTCCGACTATCTTCGCTTGTTGCCGTTGCAATCAAATCACCAATTCCGGCTGTCCCTAAAAATGCACTTTTATCAATATTAAAAGCTTTGGCAAAATAGATCATTTCGACCAACCCACGAGTGATTAGCATCGCTTGAATATTCTTCCCCATACCTAACCCACCCAGCACTCCCGAGCCAATGGCATAGACATTTTTTAATGCTCCTGCCATTTCTGCTCCCAACATTGACCTAGAACCAAAGACCTGAAATCGAGGTCCTTTCAACACTTTTTTTCCCAAAACAAATACTTCATCATATAGACTTGCAATTAAAGTGGCAGTAGGTTGACCAGCCATTATTTCAGAAGATAAATTTGGCCCACTTAGGCATCCAATTCTTACCACACAACTTTCTTGTTCGATTACATTACTCATCGTGTGAACTTCATGACGAGTTATTTTTCCTTTTTCTAATTTTTCTTCATCTTCCTCTCTCACATCAAATCCTTTTGTACCATGAATCAAAATATGGTAAGGATGCAGATAAGGCGAAAAACTTTTCATCATCGTTCGAAAGTTAACCGAAGGAACAATCGGAAAAATTAAGGTGCAACTTTCTGCCAAAAATTTAGGATCAGAAGTCGCCACGATATTCTCATTGAGTTGGACTCCAAGGTGTTCATGAGTTGTATTTATTTTTTCTACTAACTCCTTGTTCCTTGCAAATAACAATACATTTGCATTCTCTGAAATCAATTGCGCAATGGAAGTTCCAAAACTCCCCGCACCAATAACGCCAACCTGTTGTAATGTTTCCAAAATGATATTTTTTTAAAAAAAAGAGATAAGGTATGTCTGATCTCTGCTTTAATATTAGTTATTTTTCAGCCAAAGCCTCCTCAATAAAAACCTTTAATTCTTCTTTAATATTCATTGATCCTCCCATTTTACTATTAACTACTTTTCCCTCTTTATTAATTACTACACTCGTCGGAAACCCTTGCACACCATAGATTTCAATAATTTGACGAGCATTAGGCAGGATTTGAAAATCAAATGGAATCTTTTCTAAAAATTCATTCACCTGATTTTTGGAATCAAAAGTGATGGCTAAAAATTCCACATTTTTCCCCGCATATTCCTCCTTTAACTGATTCAAATCAGGAATTTCCATTCGACACGGAGGACAATTAATAAACCAAAAATTAATCAATACTACTTTTCCTTTCAAACTCTCTAAACTCACTTTTTTACCATCCAAATTTTCTAAATCAAAATTACTTAATTCAACTCCTTTTTCAAAAGCAGTAATCGCAGGAGTTCCCATTAATTTAGATTGCAGTTCTTGCAAGGTAACTGATTTATATTCTTCAGATGGTAAAAACAACTTTTCATCCACAGGTTTTACTTCCACATTAGTAGCTGAATAATTCACTTTTCCAAAAGGCATATTTAAGGAATATTCCAAGGCAAATCCTTCGGAAGCAACATAAGGACAAAAATTTACTCCTAAGTCATTGGTTAACCAGGCTGTCAAAAATCCATCTCCCATTTTAGCAATCGCTTTTTGACATTCATAACCAGCAACTACTTTCTTTTCATTTTGGAAAACCAACTCTCCCATTTCAGGAAGCATTTCCCCAGAATTCTCCAATGCATATTTATCTCCTCTAAAGGTTAAATAATTCGTTTCCACATTCGTTTTTAAGTCAACCAATTGGAAATTTTCCTGATCTCGTCCATCTAACTTTTTGAAGTGTAATTTTTCTTGATTGAAGGTTCCTCTTGCCATCGTTCCAAAGTCAGCGGGGTTAAAATATTCTGCGTCTTTCGGCTCCACAACAATACTAAATTCTACCACTCCGGAACTGATTAAAGGAAGATCATTGGCCATTAAATCCTTCTGTTTTTTAGAGCAACCAAAAAACAACAGAATCAATAGAAAGCAATTAATTAATTTCATTTTTGAGAATTTTTAAAGGCTAAATTTCGTTTGCAAACTTACAAGAATTAAACAACCATTTTAAGTTTATTTCGTTTGAATTTTAGACAGAATACCTAAACAACGTTTCATGAAAAAAATCATTTTATTACTCTTTTTATTTTCAAACTTTTCCATATTATTTTCTCAAAATAAGTTTCAACCAACTCAACCTGTGGAAGGACCAGGAAGTGCTATTTATCTTCACGATGAAGTAGTCCAATATGATTTTGCTCAAAACCCAGATGGTTTTTGGTTATATGAGCCAGCTAGTCCTCGTCCCGATTCTGCCAATGTAATTGTTTTTAATCATGGTTACGGAGGGTATAATCCAATGATTTATGGAAAATGGATTAAGCATTTAGTTCGTAAAGGAAACATTGTGATCTTTCCTCGATACCAAAAGAATGTTTATTCGCCTAACCCAAAATATTTTTCCAGCAATGTCAGCCAAGCTATCCGTGATGCTTTCAAAAAAATGGAAAATGGTAATTTCATAAAACCGATCACCAGAAATTTTGCCATGGTTGGTCATTCCTATGGAGGAGTAATTACGGCTGATCTAGCCGTTAACTTTGAAAATCATAGCATTCCAAAACCTGTTGCGATCCTACTTTGTTCTCCTGGAAGTGGTCCTTTTACAGGAGGTCTTTTAGACTCTTACGAGGCAATACCTGCTGATACCAAAATGATTGTTATGGTTTCGGAGGATGATAAAATTGTGGGTGATAAATTAGGGAAAAAGATTTTTGAAACTGCTACCAAAGTAGTGCAACGAAATTATATTAACCAACTTCGAGACAATTCAACAAGTCCTCCTCACAAAGCTGGTCACAATGAAAGTTACTCCTTAGATATGGATTTTGATAATGGCGTAAGAAATTCTACCACTCGTCGGGCACTTCGAAAAGCAAAAACCAATAATGTAGATTATTATGGTTATTGGAAAATATTTGATGCACTTCTTGAGTGTAGTCGATCTAATGATTATTGCGAATATGCCTTTGGAAATACGCCTAAGCAAAAATTCTTAGGACTCAATTCAAATAATCAACCTCTGGTTGAATTAGAAGTTACTCTGCCCAAAAAAGAGGAAAAGGCCACCGTCTCTGCTCAATAAATTTTTATCCTTAGAGAAGTTATAAGGCTCTAGATGATTTCATTTGGTTATTAAGTTATTGGTTAATGAGTTATTAGTCGTACAATCTATAGAAGTACCCTTTTGGAAATAACTTAATAATCAATAACTCAATAACTCAATAACTTTTTATAAATGAC
>CAYGRM010000426.1:0-5560 GCA_964352225.1 uncultured Saprospiraceae bacterium
TATAACTCCTTGAAAAAAATCTCGAATTAGATATAGTTCCTCAAGTTCAGTTTTATGAGTAGAAATAAAATATCTTAATTTTTCAAAATTCAATTTGTCTTCAAAAAATCTATCTAATTGAGGTTTATTCATTTCCTCAAAATCAGCTTTTAATTTTTCAAAATTAAAATGGTAGTCTAATATTGAAATTAAGTTTCTTCTCATGGTCTCATAACTAGCCAAAGCCTCAGAAAAAATAAATTCAAATTGGCAATCAGTTAACAAAAAATCAATTTGAAAATTTTCAATTTCCTTTTCTAATTTTTTTTTCTGAGAAAGAGGCATTTTTTTCAATAAATCAAAATAATCTGAATACCCTTTATACTCAATGAAGTCATCTGGATTTTTTCTTTTTAAAATCCTAGTAATTTTAACCAGCGGATTTTCTAATTCAGAAAAAATTCTTATCACATGTTCTAGGTCTAATAATAAGTCAAATGCATTTAGTCTATATTCCGTGGTCAGACCTGTATGCATAAACCTATTCCTCTGTATTGGAAGATAATACTGATAGTAATCTAGGTAAACTCCTCCCAAATCATATTCAGGTCGAATAAAATCCACTTTATCGGGAAGTGCTTTTTTTAAAGTTTGCGATTCAGGTTTTGCAGAAGATACCATCTCAGAAAATAACCCTTCAACTTGAGGAAGAGCTAAAGCATAAAATGCTAACCATTTTCTGGAGTTGAATAGACTTTTCAATTCTTGAAAGATATTTTTTCTTGAATTACTTATTGGCAAGAAGTTTAAGTAGTATTCAATATTTTGCCAATATTGCTTTTTTGAATTCTCCCTAAAGAGTTTTTGGTAAAATGCAGTTTTATTCCTTTTGTATAGATTCGCATATTTGTCTGTAAATGCAATAGAAAAGTTATCAAGCCTGTGAGCAGCTTCATTTATTTTTTCAAAATCAAAATTGATAAAGCTATGCCGTTTCCCATAATCATATGGAAAATCATACATCTTCTCAAACCATCCAAGAATATTATTCTTCAAAAAATTTGGTTTTGATTTTATGATTGCACGCTCATAAATTCCATCTAAAAAGTAGTTTAAAATTTTTTGTCTCTCTTTCAATGCTCTTTGATAAAAAGCTATTAATGTTCTTGTTTCATGATTTCTAAGAGGCTTACCATCATTCTTATATTTAATAATTTCAGGATGATTTTCATATTTGATGACGAGAGCATTAATAGATTTTAAATCATCTTCAACATGTTCCTTCAAATATGAGAGTTGTTGACTTGGAAGTTTATCAAAACCTAAAATATGCTTTTTATAAATATCATAATCTGATTCTTTTTCACCTTTTATTTTTGGGATAAACTCTCCATCTTCATTTAAAGTTGAAATACTTGCCTCTCTATCTTTAAAATCAAAATGTCTCAAAATTTTTCCAATTGCTAAATTTATAGCATCACTTTTATGCCTTAAATTTTTATTTACTGGCTTAACATACTTTAAGGAACTAAAAATTAAATCTTCCATTTTGAAAAAATTAAAAATTCCTTCATCAATTAATCGAGACTGTAACTCTTTTTGAAACTTCTTCCAATCTCCTCTAATACTTGTATAAGAGTCTAAGTCAATTAATTTTCTTCTTTTAGCCGTCATAAAATTATAGTTTTTGTTATTACAAAAAATCAGAATTATTCTCCAAATGTATTCAAAACATGTGAACAGTAAAAATATGGAACCTTTCATTTTCCTGAAATAATCAATTCAAAAAACAATCTAAGAAAGGGGCTATAATCCTGACAACTACCTCCTATTAGCCAAACAACAAAACCTTAGTTTTATGTTTCTAATGCAAAAAAAACATGAATCAAAGTCCGCTCTTAACAATAAACTTACAACAACAGAAAAAGCTACTCCAATCCACCACTTCCAAAAAATACCAAGTCATCATTCTCCTGATGCTAGACTGTGGGCTCCGTGTTTCCGAAGTCATCCAACTTCAATGCAAACACGTTTTATTTGCTAAAAATAAAATCAAAATTATTGCAGCCAAAAAATCAAGAGAGATTCCACTTACCCAAAGATTGCTAAAGTCACTAGCCGATTACTGGCAACAACTGAAAAATTCCAATCCTGATGATTACCTTTTTCCCGCAGGTAAAAATTCTAAAATCGCTCATATCGGTAGAAAGCAAATTTGGAAAATTATCAATCAACTTTCCAAAGGGACAGTCAATCCTACCATGCTGAGAAATACTTTTGCAAATCGAATTGTCCAAGAGAATGAATTATCAGTAGCTAAAGAGCTATTAGGCAATCCATCTTTGGAAGCTACCCAAAGGCATGTAGAGATAACTGAATCACAAAGAGAAACTGCTATCGAGTCCATCGAACAAACTGATTTTATCACTAAACTTTACCGTAAATATTTTCCCACTCAAACCATTCATATCATCCCTACCGAAATCGGTATCACTAATTTTCACATCGGTAGAAAAGAGGAAATGCAAAAACTTCATGACTGTGGAAAAAAGAAAATTAATCTCCTCATCACAGGTGAACAAGGAATAGGAAAAACTCATCTTCTTGATAATTACAACTATGGAAATCTAATTCGCATCGGTGACCTCTCCACTACTAAAAAAATGATTGCAGGACTCTTGCTACATCTTTTTGAAACGGACAAAGAATCCATCGCTAAAACACTCTACGAAAAGCAACTCAATAAAAATGAAATCGACACTTTGGTTTATAGAGAAACCATTAAGCGGATGACTGAACTCTTAATTCAAATTACTGAACAAGATGAATACACGTTACTCATTGATGATGTCACCCGTATTCCACCAACAGGAGTTTTGGCTTTGGAAAAACTCAAAAATCATTTTCACATCATTTGTGCAGCTCGAAGAATTCCAATGACTAAATCTTCTTTCCTTACCAACTTTGAACGTATTGAAATCAAACCACTTTCCCGTCCCGAAAGTATAGAGTTAATTAGTAGAGTTTCACAACCCATCCTTCAAAAAATTGAAGATTACGAAACGTACAAAAACCACATCTTCGAAAACACAAATGGGAATCCACTTTTTATGATTGAAATGATAGAGCGCTATTCTAAAGAACCTGAAATTACTTTAGAAGTCATTCGAGATTATCGGCACACGGCAGCACTCAAAGAATTTGATTTTTCCTTGGTGCTTGTTATCATCCTTTCCAGTTTGATGGTGCTTCGATACATTAGCGGAGAGCTAGGTGATGACTCTGGGGCAATGCGATTATTTGGAGGAATCTTTTTGATGTTCGCCTTGTTCGCTAGAAATATATTTAGAGCTGGAGTTAGAAAATATGTATAGAAATAAAAAAGTGCCTCCAAAACAGTAACCGCCAAGTTAACCCGCTAAGGAAACACTAATTATTTCCAAGATAAATATTTTTTCTTATTGTTCAATATTTGAAAAGAAAAATTACATGACTGCACCAAATCACATCATTGGCGGAATCGTAATCACAGGTTTGTTTGGTTCATTCTTGAATCTCAATATTTTAGCCAGTCCTATTTTTATTGCGTCAACAATTTTCGGCTCTTTGATTCCTGATATCGATTATACTAAATCCATGATTGGAAAAGTGTTTCGACCAATTTCAAAATATTTGAATCGTAGATATGGACATCGAACTATCACGCATTCGCTACTCGCAATGTTTGGAAGTTTCTTGTTATCTGCAGTTATTGAATCTACTTTTTTTGACAGAACGACATCTTCTAAAATTTACTTACTTGGATATTTCAGTCATCTTGTTTTGGATATGATGACCGTTCAAGGTATTCCATTATTCTATCCATTCCTTCGGAATCCTTGTGTCCTTCCTGGGAATCCCAATGCTCGATTCAAAACTGGAAACCTTCATTCTGAAACTATGATTTTCTGTTTCTTCTTATTGTCTTTAGTTTTTCTCCAACCACTATTTGCAAATGGTTTTTGGACGCAATACAATCGCTACTTTGGTACACCAAAACATTTGGCTAGTGAATTTCATAAAAGTCCTGATGCGCTTAATGTAAAATACACTATCAAAAGGGGAACAGAAATTATTAAGGGAGAAGGTATTTGTATTTCTGCAAGTGATGCAGGAATTGTATTGTTAGAAGGAAATAGATTTCATATTTTAAACAGAGAAAAATACACTATTCTTGAAGTTATACCTGAACATATTGGTAAGCAACTTTTATTTGAGACACAATCTTTCTTTCAAATTTCGGTGGATAGTTTAAATACTTTGGCAAGAAAAAATCCTATTCAGTTTTTGGAGGTGAATGCAAATCAAGATTTTGAGTTCATTCATAACAGTATAATTACAAAAGCGAAAAAATCTAATTTCGAATATCCTACAAACCTATTTTTTCAAAAAACAGATAATCCGATTACCCTAACAACAGACGATTTATTCTTTTTTCAAAACCCGAAAATCCAAACCTTCCAATCGCAAATCAAATTATTAAAAAAGGAAGTTCAACAAAACCAACTTTTGATTTTGAAAAAAGAAAATGAATTGGAGCGTTTAAAATTTCAGTTTACTACTGAAGAAATAATTCACAAGAAAGAAGCTATCTATCAGAAAATTAAAATGCTAGAGAAAGCCAAAAACCCTAAAGTCGATTCATCTAAAATAAAAGATTTAAAACTAAAAATCCGAGAACTAAAACAAGCAGATTTTGATAGTCATCAAAAAGAAAAATCAAAGGTCAGCAATGATGAAAACCAAAACATAAATCCAAATTTATCCTTTACTGGAACAGTTGTTTTTGTTGTAATAAAATAACAACTTCACCATAACACATTGATTTACAGCGAAATGTATATTTTATAAAACCTCAACTCTACGTAACTTTGTAAGCATCAAATCATTAATAAGTTTGAGAAAATTTTAGAATTATTTTTTCTTTTTACTAGGCAAAAAACGCAGACAGCCTTCTGGCTGGAGAGGCTTTTTAACGACGTAAAAGGGGAAAAGAATTTAAAATTACTCAAGAGTTATTAGTGAGTTGATGCTAACGCAAAAAATCGCAAATCTATGAGTTACTACAACCACTACAACTTAGATGAAATCGCAGAACAAATGAACTTTCAAGAGGAAGTTTACCAAATGCAATTCACCGATTTACCCATTTTCATCCAAGACATTTCCCGTACTCATCTCAAGATTATTTTTGACGGACTCCCTCAAAATAAGAGTAAAATTCTCCAACAATTAGCATCCATATATTCCGTTGGTCGAACTCAATTTCGGCAACCCAACGAGATTTCCATCTTTATGGAATTTCCCATTTACGATTTTTTCTATTTCCATAATAAAATTTTGGAAGCCATTGATAATGCTTCTAATCCTAATTATTCATTTTCTAAACCTGTTCAATGATGATTTTTGTGAAAGTGGAAAATGGAAAAAATTGAGTAGCAATTTTATTCATTTTCCACTTTCTAAAAAAACAAAAATCATTATTGAACTCAAACATGACTTACTTATGAAAAAAACAAATCCTCTTTTACCATCCCTTCAA
>CAYGRM010000427.1:0-5429 GCA_964352225.1 uncultured Saprospiraceae bacterium
GAGATTCACTTTTTTCATACGTTTCCCGAAAAAAACTACCGCCCAATTCTAATCGTTTTCTAAATCCAAAATTTCGAATCACCGTTGCGCCCAAATTTAAATTATCATAATCATAATCCACCGCACCTTCTGGAAAATATAATGGTTCACGAGATCGCCATTGCAAAAGATTAAATGCCAAACCCCATTTTTTACTCAAAAAAGGAATTCGATAAAATATTTGACCACCGTGCCTACTGTCCGTATTTTGATAAAAAGCTAATAACTGATGTCCTCTGCCTAACCAATTAAAATCAATAAATCCCGCTTGAAACCAAATATTATCTTTGATTCCACCAAAATTTAAAATAGGTAAAAGTGTTTTTTTCTCTCTTAGTTGGAAGGTGATTTTTACTTTTTGATTAGCGAGGGAATCGACTTGAGCGTGCACTTTTTGATTCGTCCCGACATTCCAAAGTTGTTGAATATCGCTTTGTAAATGTACTGTTACAAACTCTTCTCCTGCTTGAAGTTTTAAAAACTGACGAAGGTATGCTTCTTTTGTTTTTTCCAAACCTTCAAATTCGATGGCCTCAATTATCCAAATTTCTCCTTGAGAAAAAAGAAGATTAGCACTCAGAAAGGTAAAAAGTAAAAGAATAATTATTTTTCTCAAAGTCAAAAATTGCATTAGGATAAAAATGCAAAGATAAGCTTTCGAATTTTTAAAGGCGAGTCAAATAGGCAATACAAAAGACAATTTCACCCTATCAGCGACTGGCTTTCAGTCGAATGTCGTCAACTTAAGAAAATTGTCTATTTTTATTTTTTGAACTGAGCAAAGCACTTACGATGGCTTTTAAAAAACACACAACACAGATTTTCACAGATTCATATTTTTATAATCTGTGAAAATCTGTGGAATCTATGGTTAAAAAAAACCACTAGGTTTTACCTAAATTGACGACATTAAGCGTTCAGTCAGCTGCTGACTTTTATTTTTCCAAAAAAATGAATTTGAATTTGTTTAAAAACTAGAGGTGGCAGGAAGCCAGTCGCTAGTTTGGGTTAAAACGCCTCCATTTGTAGACTAATCCTAGTCTTCGTCAACTCTATTTTTTTTCTCATCCGATTGAAATACCAAGATCGTTGTTTTTCCCCTTGAACACTCATTAAAATTGACTTAGACTTAATTTTTTCGAAAAATGAATGAGTAAAATCACACATACGTTGATCATTGATTTTCAAAAAATTAGGATTAGTATAACTCGAATAAACCGCTTTACCGGCAACGGTATCAAAGAGAATAGTATTATTGGAATAAACCATTTCATTATGATATAATTTGATTTCTCCACCTTTGATTTCTTGCGACTGATTTGGCAAAAACTTATAGCCTAATTTGGCAGTAGTCTCCATATGATTTGCCAAATCGTCGAGTCTTTTGCAAAGCGTCATCGCATCCTCTAAATTGGAAAAATGACCACTATTCACATGGTATTCAATCTGATTTAACGTGTTGTCCAAGATATCGGTACTCCACAATTCTGTGCTCGGAAGTTTGACATAATATTTCAACATGTCCTGCGCCATTTCCATTCCATGCGGCCCAATCACATTAAAGTTAAATTTCATATCGTCTAAGTAGTCAAACATCCAAACCGCTCTTCCCCAAATGTAAATTTTGAATTGTAATATTTCTGGAAAGTAAAAATAAACGAACAATGGCACATCAGAAGTAGCATAATACATACTCGTATTCGGCAAGTGTTGCACCTTTCCCATCAATTTATGGATACCTTCCAAGTAATCTGAAACATTCTTAATCTCTTTGGTAAAAGGATTGAAACTACAAAAGACGGTATTAGCATCTTCAAAAACATATGCATCTAATGATAAATTAAATTTCTGCGCCAAGGCCGCCAATTCATCAGGTGCCAAAAGGGTATCTCCTCGCAATCGACGATAAACTGCATCTTTCCCCACTCCAAATAAATTAGAAAGTTCTTCTACAGCAATGGATTTTTTGGGAAATTTGGCAAGTACATCTTCGAAAAGTTGATCTTGTAGCGTTTTGTTCATTTTACTTTTTATTGTCTAAAATTCAGGTTTTTCTTAACGCCTAATTTAGGTAAAAAAATTGAAAACAATTAAGAGCATATTTAAATTTTTACCGTCTTGAAAACCAACGCTTTATGAACCTTTCGTCCAATATAATTTTTATTTAGTTCGCTAAACTTCAAATGAAATTGTTAGCAAGAACCACAAATCATTGATTTTCAATTAGTTAAAAATTTAATCATGCTCTAACTCAAAAAATACTTTTGAATTTCCACTCTAATCTTTTCCAAAAAGAATTACACCATTATAAAGTTTCCTTCTAGTTTTTTGTAATTGTATTGTTAGTAGTTGCTTTTATTTTATTTATAATTTCATAAAAAACCTTTTAATCCTTTCCCTACTCTTTTTTTCTTTTTCTAATTTATCAGCCCAACAAGCAAGCAATCGAAACATCTAAAATTGACATCTTCCCCACCCTTTTCACCAATACTATTTCGATTGATTACAAGTACGATTCTTGCATAAAGATATTTCCCTTGACAGGCCAAAAACATTTTCAGCAAAACCTTTCAGAAGGGAAAAATGAAATAAATCTATCTTATCTCGAAAATGGGATTTATTTCATACAGCTTTTTGATAACAAGAGGCATCCTTTAATCGTTAAGAAGTTGATCAAAATTGAATAATTTTATATGAAATATATCTTACTACTTTTTGCACTCCCTTTTCTTTTCCAAACCAATGAAGGTATTGAATGGATTACTCCAATCGAACATGATTTTGGAGATATTTTCCATAAGGAACCTGCAACGTTTAATTTCGAATTTAAAAATACGAGCAGCGACTCCATCCTTATCGACAATGTGCGAACGACTTGCGGTTGCACCACTCCTGATTGGACTTGGGAGCCAATTCCACCAGATTCTACTAGCCAAATCAAAGTAGTTTTTGATGCCAAAAAGAAAGGCTATTTCAAAAAGAAAATAAAAGTCTATTTTAGCAATCAAAAAAAAGGAACGACTTTAAAAATATCTGGATATGTGGAATCACTTGACTGACGGGAATATCGAATATCGAACATGGAACAAGGATTTGAGAAGTTCCCCACATGCGTGCTACCACTCAATTCTCAAATCCTTCGCGCAAGCGTTCGATATTCGATATTCAATTCTTCCTATCTTATTTCTCCTAATTTTTCAAAATACTAGTATGGCTCAATCAAAAGCTAAATTAATTTACTTTGGCGACCCGATGTGTTCGTGGTGCTATGGATTTTCTCCTGAAATGTCACAGGCATTGGATTCACTTGCAGAAGATATTGATTTTCAATTAGTTATGGGTGGACTTCGACCCTATAATAAAGAAACAATGGCTGACCTTGGGGACTTTTTACAACACCATTGGGAAGATGTCAATAAGCGAAGTGGGCAACCATTTAGTTATGAAATATTAAAAGATAAATCATTTGTTTACGATACCGAACCTGCTTGCCGAGCAGTAGTTTTGATGAGAGAATTAAAACCGGAATCAGAATTTGATTTTTTCAAAAAAGTCCAAACCGAGTTTTATCAAAAAAATAAAAACACTAACCTGACCGAAACTTATGCTGAGTTGGCGAAGGAATATGGATTGGATAAAACTGATTTTGCGAAAAAATTTGAGTCTGACGAATGGAAAGAAAAAGTAAAAAAGGATTTTACTTATTCGCAAAATATTGGCGTGCGAAGTTTCCCAACCTTAGTTTTACAAAATGGAGATGAGCTTTATTTAATTGCTCAAGGATATGTTGAAGCAGAAACAATCATTGAAAAATGTGAGAAGGTTTTAAAAACACAAAAATAATATTGAACCATAAAGGCATATAAGAAACATATAAGGGTTCTAGATGAATTCATTTCGTCATTAATAAAAAGTTATTGAGTTATTGATTATTAAGTTATTTCCAAAAGGGTACTTCTATTGATTGTACGACTAATAACTCATTAACCAATAACTTAATAACCAAATGAATTCATCTAGAGCCCATATAAGACTTAACTGCGAAAAACTTATATGCCTTAAATGGTCCAAATACTCCTTCCCATCGAAAAAAACTCACCACTCTTCCACATTAAGAAAACCATAACATTTTCTAATTCACATTTTAATTTATCTTTGCGAGATTGAAAAATGAAAATATGGAACATGAATCTATATTCTTCGTTTTTAATCAATGAAAGTTTATTCCCAAAACGTCAAACGTACAACGTACAACGTTTAACGTCAAACGAATCACCTTCAAATTATTGAAAATTTTATTTTAAAAATCAAACATAAAGAACTGTGATTATTTTTCTTTTTTTCCTAATTACCTATTTGCTGACTTGCTTCACCTTGCAAAAATTATTTGAGAAAGCAGGTGTTGAAGCAAAGAAAGCATGGATTCCAGGAACCAACTTTGTTGAGTGGTGCAAAATCGTTGGTCAAAAACCAACTCATGCCTTATGGTTATTATTTCCAATAGTTAACTTTTTCATTTGGGCAGGACTTTGTGTAGACATGGTTCGATCATTTGGAAAACTTGATTTTGGATCATCAGCTTTGTCTGTAATTTTTGCTCCATACGTTTTTTGGAAAATCGGAAATGATAAAAATGCGAAATACGAAGGGCCTATTTTAGAAAATGAAAAAAAGTATTTCGCAGAAATCCAATCTGCCATCGAGTCTAAAGATAACTTCAAATTACAAAAATTAAGAACCAAAAATCCATATCAAAAAGGACCAATTCGAGAATGGGCAGAGGCAATTGTTTTTGCCGTTTTTGCTGCGGCATTTATTCGAATGTTTCTGATTGAGGCCTACGTAATTCCAACTCCATCGATGGAAGGATCACTTTTGGTAGGTGATTTTATGTTTGTAAGTAAAGCTCATTATGGTATCCGAACTCCTATGACCGTAGCAATGATTCCACTTTTGCATAATACGATACCTTACCTCAATACGGAGTCTTATTTGAAAACTCCAAGTTTAGGATATTATCGATTACCAGCTATTGCTAAGATAAAAAATAACGACCCGATCGTTTTTAACTACCCTGAAGGAGATAGTGTTTATTTTGCCACTTCACGTTCGCCAAGAGCGATTTGGACAAAAGAAGATTTGCGAAGAAAAGGTGATTTAAAACAATACATTAGAGGGGCAAAATTGAGAGTTCGTCCTATCGACAAAAGAGATCATTACATCAAAAGATGCATTGGAACTCCGGGAGACAAATTGGAAATAAAAGCAGGAACTGTTTTTATTAATGATGAAAAATTACCGACTTCTCCAACTATTCAATTCAAATACATTATTTCAAATATTGAAAATCTTAACTATAAAAAATTAGATGAGATCGGAGTGACTAGTTC
>CAYGRM010000428.1:0-5400 GCA_964352225.1 uncultured Saprospiraceae bacterium
GCTATGCTAAGATGCGGCTTTTTTAGCTGCGACGTAGGAGCTTTGTTCAACAATGTATATACAGCAAGTCAGGCTATGCGCCTGACTTGCGCATATACGAAACAGCTATGTGCAAGAAGAAAAAATACAATGAGTACATTTAAAGAAATCATTAAAAGTCGAATTGAGAGGTTGAATGACCTGAAAGATAATTTTATTGATACAGTTAAGATTTTCTACTCTAATCCAAATGATAACCCCAGAGGAGTAACCCTCCTATCTCCAACAACAAGAAGATGGGGAAGCACAACAGAAAATCATGAATTTTACCAAGCAGCATTAAAAAAGGAATTTAATGAATTTACAGAGTACTTTGAATTGATTAAACCATTTTTCCCGATTCCACAAAAAAGAGTATTGATAAAACAAATACCATTATTAATGGATGGATTGAAAAAGTGAAAAATGCACCATCAAGTAGTAATCAATCGGCGAAGCAAGTGTTTTCAAAAGAATTAGATAAGTATTTAGAATGGATGTCAATTCTAAGAAGTCCAACAGAGGTAGAAGAAATTATTTACGTTCCTGATACTAATTGCCTTATTCGAAATCCTGATATTGCAACTTATAATTGGGACAACCATAAGAAATTGGTTGTATTGATACCTCCAACTGTTACTTCAGAATTAGATTCATTAAAGATTAATCATAGAAATGAAAATGTAAGAAAGAAAGCAGAATCAGTTATTAGAAGGTTTAAAGGATTCCGAAAACAAGGTAATATTTTGGAAGGTGTCAAAGTCAATAAAAATATAATTATAAGGTTTGAAGCAAGAGAATCAAAATTTGAAAATTCACTTTCATGGCTCGACTCAACAAATAATGATGATAGGATAATAAATTCTGTTTTAAGCATTCAAGTAATGAATATCTTTTCTGATGTTAATCTAATTTCGACAGATTTAAATATTCAGAATAAGGCAGAATTTGCAGGAATTGAATATATAGATATTGGAGAAAAAATTAAATCCAACACATAATATTAGAGCCTGATAGTCGTGGCAGCGCCCGGCGATCAGCCTTTGTTGAACAAAGCGGCGTCAATCAATTCCCTATGAACTTTCAATTTTATAAAGATTCAAGTATCTTGTTTTTAAAAAATAGAATCAAATGTCAGAGACACGAACACCAATAGAAGTAAAGCGAGATTTAAGGAACCAAGTTGCAGCGTTAAAAGAAATGTTGCACCATGGCGCTCGAAAAGAATTAGCTAAAGAATTAAATATTTCAGATTCTTATGTACGAGATGTATTAGCAGGTAGGAGATGGGATTTGCGAGTTATAGAAGGATTAATCGGCATTGCAAAAAAGAACATGAATCGAGCGTTAAAAGCAGAATCAGAAATCAAGAAATTAGTGGCTCAGAAAAAAGAAATCGACTCAGAAAAATAAAATTTTGAATCGATAATTTTTTTTGGATGAAAGAAATAAAATTTTAGAAACCCGATTCAATTAGTTTTGAATCGGGTTTCTTGTTTCTACGAATCAGGTTCATGGTTTTGAAAGTTGATGTTTCGAAATACAAGCGACGAAAGCGAGGGAAGGTTTTGGGTTGAAGCTTGAAGCGAAAGTCAGCGACTCTGATAAATTGAAAAGCCGTTTCCTATCCGTTCATCAGCAGCGGAGTTTATTCCATTCATAAATTTAAAAATATTGGAAGCTGTTTTTTTGCTCAACTCAAAATCCTTTTACAGCTTCATTCCGTTCCTCCATTCAGCCGTAACGCGCACAGCATCCAATATTTTAAATTCATTCATTCCATAAAATCCGCAGCTTCTCTCACGCTCACGAGTAGCTAGAGAAAAAGCCTGCTATACGTCTTTTTCTCTAGCCACTCGCAAACCAAACCCGCTCGTACTTTCAGCCAAAAGCTTTCCTTTCAATTATCAACGCAAAAAGTTAGTGGATTTATTGAAGTTCAGTTTTAATCTCATCCGTCACATAGCTTCCTAAACTCTAAATCATCTCCTCCGCTATGTTCCTAAGATTTCCCTTCGAGCGTCGCTTCGTCATGCACCTGTGCCTACGCTTTGCTTTACTACATCGCATCAGCGATGTAGTAAAGCAAAACGTAGTTTGCACAGGCGCATTCCTCAGCGAAAATTAGGTGCTTTTAAAAAAGCTTTTTTTTCTTCTCTCTTATCGCTTGTTCGATTTTCCGAGAAGCGCAGCTTCCAGATTTTGAAGCTAGAACAATTTTGAAGCTGGAGCCGTGTATTTGAGATTTCCAGTTTGGAATTTCTCATATAGTGGTTTTCCTGCTTTGATAGTTTCGGTTGCGGTATGTCCAGTTCCTCCGGTTCTTTTTTCTGTGGTGTATAATGCTAGCGTTTTATTTGCCAGTTTCACCAGTTCTTTGTTTCGGATTAATGGAGCGGCTTTTCCGTGTTCCTCATAATTGGGTTTGATTACATGAGTTTTGATTCCGTTTTCCTTTGCCCAGTTTTCGGCTAGCGTGTCAGCACCTTTTGCACCGCCATGTAAGAGCATTGTTATTTTTTGCCCTTCTTTAGTTTTGAGTTCCTCGATTGCTAGTTTTAGCGTTTTCGGATCTTCTAGTTTTCGACTTCCTGTGATTAATAACTTCATTATTAAAGATACTCATTTTGTGTATATTATTTTAGGTTTCAGTTTCCTGTTTTACATATTTTTTTTCATTATGTGATTTTATTTAAAGATACATATTAGAGAAAAAAAAAGATGAGAAATAAGTAAAAAAGATTTTTTATTATCGTGCATTTTGTGTATATTTATATAACGAAACAAAGGAGATTGTCACCTAATTAATTCACTAAAATTTAAGCAAAATGACCTACATCCCACCAAATCCATTCGACCATAATAACAGTCAACTAGGCGAGCATGTAACAGACCGCACACATGAACAAATCGCAGCGGAATACCTAGCAGCGCAGAAGCGAGAAATGAGAATGGGTTCTCAGAATTGCAAAAATATTGAGGCGCTTATGTCATTGTCTCATATTGCTTCATTGCTTGCTAAGAAAATCGAGTACAATCACACCTTAATTTCTAAGCCTTCCAAAATGAATATCGAGATAGGAAAACTCAGTCAAAAGATTGAAGACCTAGAAGCAGATTTTTTCGAGTATCAATTTTGATACACATACTATGAGGAACGAGCGCAGCGAATCCGCTGCGCTCACATTCAAAAATTCTTAAACAAACAACATTATGGAAATCAAAAGCCAAAGCTTTCGAACTGGGCCAACTATGCTCACAAGTGGTGTAATTTCTTACATGCCACTAATTCCCAACTTTTATTTATTCATCAAGCAATGCCTTGAAAAACACAAGTCCTGTGACTGGGGCGACTGCTGCGAGAGTGACTGGAAAGACAATGATGCAAGCATAGAAATAGGGGAGCGGATTATCTCAGTTTATCACCTTCCAGGAGATTTTACAAAAGTCATCAATCGAGATACTAAAATCTGGATAATCACAGAACGAGATAGAAGTGCAACGACTGTACTTTTCCCATCAGAATATTAAAACAGCGGATTTTTGACCCTGAATCCTTTGCGTGTATGCAAAAAGAAATACCAATAAAGGAGGATGGGTCAAATTTTACAACAACATATTTACAAACTTTTTTTAAACAAACAATTATGAAAAATTTAAATCCAAATTCAAATCCTACAAACCTAATCAATGAAGGTGAAGTAAAAAAAATTCTCTACATGGCAGGAAGTCCAAGAAGCTACCGCCTAGACTTATCAAAAGGTTACTTGAACTTAAACGGAATTACTCCAATTACGAAACCAAAGGAAGAGTTCCAAGTCATTCCAATCGCGATTAGAACGCTAGAAGCGGATCTTTTCAATCAAGGAAACAAAAAATGGTGTGAGTTCTATTTCCTCAATGAAGAATCGCACGTTTGCTGCTTCATGTTTCACGAATACAGCTTAGACAACTTTAGAGAGCAGTTTAAAGAATTGTATTACGATGAAATTGCACCAACTGACGCACGTTGGAAAATTAGCTTCGAGGAAAAGCATAACAAGGAAGGCAACAAATATTTTATGGCAAATTTTGCCTACGAAATGTTAAAGCCTGATGAAGTAGCCATTCAAGCGGAATTGGTTTCTCAAATCAAAAACCAAGCTACTTACATCTTCCGAGGAGACACGGCAGAGCATCCAAGTACTTACAAAATTGGTTACTCGTCACCGCAAGAACCAACACAAGAGGACTTGAAACTAGAAGCAGCAAAGAGACAAAAGTTACTTGATGAAGTTTTCCCGATTCCTGAGAAAAAAGAAGCTGAGAAACCAAAAGTGAAAGCGACAAGGAAACCACGAGTCAAGAAAGCAGTCGCTTAATTTTAGTCAATAATGTTTCTATTCGGAGGAAGCGGGGAAACTCGCTTCCTACTTTAAAACTCAAAATTTAAAAATTATGATTATTGCAGCTTGGATCTTGCTTGTTTGTCTAGGAGTCTGGATTCCTGAAATCCTACACGAAAGAGAAGAGAGAAGAAAGAAACGGGAAAACGACAAGAAGCTTAAAAAATTAAAATCGAATGACTAGAATCGAAAAATTAAAAACCACACTTTCTCAAACCTCGGTAGAATACACAGCAACACAGAACCGAACGATGCGAGAAATTTTAGCCCAGGAATGGGAGAAACAAAAAGCAGAATTAGACGAACTTTTGATTTCTGAATGTTGTGACGCAAAAATCCTACAAACAAGAGTTCACGGAGACGGAACTGGAATTTGCGAAAACTGCAGACAAGAAGCAGAACCAAAAGAACCTACTTCCAATTGTTGTGATGCTGAAATTTGGATGGAAGATGCCAACTATCACGGCAAGTGTAAAGCGTGCGGAGAAAATTGTACTCCATAAGAAAGTATGTTTGTTTAGATCCCCGAATTTCCAAGAAAAAGTTTTTGGATTTTCGGGATTTTTTCAAAACACCATAGGAGAAAAAAATAAGAAAGTTTTTGTAAAACACCTGAGAAGTTTTTTCGCGAACGAATGTGCCTGGGCAACTACGTTTTGCGAAGCTTGGATTTTGTAGCGTTGGAAAAGCAAAGCGTAGCCACAGGTGCATGAGTGAGCGACGCTTGAAAGCATGATGCAGCTGCAAAGTCGGAGGAGATGATTTAGTGGAGAGGAAGCTTTGTAGCGGACGAATTTAAAAATGAACTTTAAGAAGTCCACTAACTTTTTTCGTTTCTAATTGAAAGGAAAGCTTTTGGCTGAAAGTAGGAGAGGGATTGGTTGGTGAGTGGCTAGAGCAATGAGACGTATAGCAGGCTCATTGCTCTAGCTACTCACGAGGGTGAGAGAAGCTGCTAAATGGAGGAACGGAATGCAGCTGCTGATGAACGGACTAG
>CAYGRM010000429.1:0-5391 GCA_964352225.1 uncultured Saprospiraceae bacterium
AAGTAAAGCTCTTTCTTTTTCTACTAGTCTAGGATTGTCATCAATCCAAAGTGCTCGTAGACTTTTAGTTTTTCCCAAATAGAAAAGCCGATCTTTTAAAGCGTTGATATCGTTGGTAGTAGTTGGTTGATTTTTTTCATCAATAATTTCAGTCAAATGTTTTTGCAGATCTTCCAAGACTGAGGAAGAGAAATCTGTTTTCTTGATGGTCTTTCTGATCTTTTTGTAGCCTTCCCAGTCGAATTTTTCCAAAAACTTTTTGGCTTCTTTTGCTCCGGCAATGAATAGTTCTAATTTTTTTTCATTAGTGATATTAAAGTCCAACCAGTTTTGATCTTGAATATCGATGTAAGCAACGAGTCGTTGAAAATCCATATTCTCTTTGATAAATTCAAAATCTCGCAAGTTTCGAGCGGAATCAAAGCAGGCGTATAACAAATCCCCCACATTATTTATCTGATTAGTTTTTACCCTTTCCAGACCTAGTTTTACGCCAAAGGTGGGACGAGAAGGAATACTTCCTTTGAGATGAAAAATGTCGATGGGGAAATTTGACATAATTCCGCCATCTACAAAAATCGCTTTTTCAGGAATTGCGCCTCGATGTTTTCCAATTCGATTCCAACGTATAATGGCATTTTCGTCAGTAGGTAAATCAGTTATCTCGAACGGTTTGAAAAAAAGTGGAATGGACATGGAAGCCCGAACATATTTTGCAGGATTCGGCTCGTCGATATTTTTAAAAAATAAGTTTCGCATTCTTGGAAAAATGACTTTGGTTTCCGTCCCTAACTCTGCCGCAATGATCGCAAGCTCTGCTGAAATTTTTCGTCCTTCAAATGCGGAAAGATCTTTTGAGTCCTTTCTATAATGAATGGTAGAGGAAAGTTCGTTCATTCGTTTTTCCAATTTGGCAGTATCATGAACTCCAAAATCTTTTAAAACGCTAGTCAACCAAGCCAAAAAACTATCTCCTAAATTTAGTCCTAGATCTTTTGAAAAATTATCAATCACCTGAACTCCATGGTATAATAATTCTAATTTGGTTGATTCTTTGGAAAGTAAAGTTTGAATAAATTCCAACGCATCTTCATCCCCATCCATAAAGTCTGCAATATTTTTTTGGGCGATGATTTCTATGATCTTTTCGGTTTTGGATTCTTCGGGTTTTCCACAAGCTGCAAGCAAAAGTGCATTGATTGCTCCCGCAGAAGTTCCTCCAATATTTAAAAATCGGATACCCATTTTTTCCAAAACATAAGTGTAACCGAGCAAAGCAATTCCAAGCACACCGCCACCTTCTTGTACGATATCGACATATTGATGTCCTGCGTCATCGACAACATCTGAAATTTTTAAGCTATTTTCAGGGAATTTTAATTTTAAGTCGTCAATTAAATTCACGATTTGAGAATTAAGCGTAAAGTACTCTTTGTTCATTGTTTATTAAGTTGTTATTACAATAGTTAGTTATCGGATAAACGTAAAATGTCTGTTGTAAAACGTCCAAAGAATAAAAATTAAATTATCCTTTTTTCTCCAATTCAAATAACGTCTTCGCCAATTGCGTGACCCCTTCATCCGTATTGAAATAAGTAAAATGATTACACCCCACCGCATCGATCATTTCCATATGAGGACATTTCCCATCAGGAATATCGTGACAACTTGCAATCGCTACAATGTCATCACTTCGATCATGGAAAAATAATTTGATTAATTTTTTTCGATAATCTAATGCATATCGATTCAACATTTTTTTAATCAGTTTTCCTTCTTGAGGACTTCGATTTGGGATCAGCGAACTATCACCGGCAATTATGGTATATGGAATATGACTTTTTCCTTCCGGCATTTTTAGCTTTTTACAAAAATCAGAATCAGGTTGTAATTGGCTAACCGTTACTTCCACATTTTTACGTTTTTTGCCAAGGAAAGCTAAAACTGAATTGATGGTGGAAGGGATGGGCAAGAAGTTAATTAACTTGGTCAATCCAAAAATTCCCATATGATAAGTGTTCGCCCAAGGAGAACCACAGTTAGGACTTCCCACTTGGATGAAATGGGAAACCATTTTGTCCCCTTCCAGATGTTCTAAAAACCATCTCGTTACTAATCCTCCCATGGAATGAGCAATGATGTGAACGGTTTTGCCATGACCAGCTTCTAAACCAATTTGTTCAAATCTTTTTTTCAAATTCTCTGCAGTCAATTCAATTGGATCATTCAAGCTTTCATAATCAAAAGTCAAAACCAAATCATAAATATCTGTCAAATCTTGTCGGATATTATTTTCATTTTTGACCGCCCGTCGAACCAATTTCACTTGATCTGAGGTGTCGCCAATGATACCATGGATAAAAATTAAAATTCGATTAGTTGATGCATCTTCCACTTTGGATTTTATGATTTCATAATCAGTTTCGTGCGAAACATTTTGTTGTTTATCAACGGTTGCAGCTGCTAAAATTGGATATTTAAATTCTTTCTTAAATATTTTTTGGTAAACTACTTTTTGTAAATAAATTTTTAGTGATCGACCCAATCCTCGCGTTACCACTTCTTCTGCCTCAGGTAATTCTTCGACATTGATGATATTCATTTCATCATCAGGTTGACCTAATGGATAATAAGTTTTCGTTTCTGGATCGTAGCCAAATGGAAAAATCCTTTCGTTTTCTTCGAGAGATAAATTTAGTTTTATTTTTAAAGGATTTTCAGCATTGACATTTTCTTTTCCTTTTACATTGTGCATTTCCAAGGTATCCAATCCATGTTGAATACTTCGAGTACCAGATTGTAAATTGACAGGTTGAAAATTATCAGAACCTAAAAATGCCTGAATCGAAGGTCGCTGGATACTGCGAGTGGCATTGCTGCTACTCGATAGGTAAACAGATTCTGCAGAGAAGGAATCATGATTTTCTACGGTCAATTCGTGCAACTTCACTTCTTTGCCAGTTGAGGCATTAACTACCTCTTGAGGTCGATGAATCTTATAAACGATATCTTTAGTAAACCAAGAAGGTTGTTCAGGTATTTTAGGAGTGGATGGTTTTGGTTTTCCAAATCCCATTCCTCTTGATTGCGATTTTGCTTCGAGCTCTAGACCAGTTTGGCGATAAGCATCCATGGTAAAAGGCTTTTCACTTGCAATGATTTTTATTTGATTAGCAACTTGGGTTTCTCCCCAGCTATGTATTTCGTCAGGGACAAAAATTGGAACAATACTCACTCGAAAACCATTTTGATTGACTGCGGTAAATGGATAAGCTTCATCGTCAGGTTTCAATTCTTTGACCGGTAAAAACTCATCGGTAATCACAAAGTCTTCGCCTAAAAATAAAGCCCCAATCCACAAGGTTCGATTGCCCACATTTTTTACATTCATTCGGATGTGAGGATTTTCCCAAGCCCCATCTTTGAAAAAGTACTCAAAAACAGCATTGCCATTAGTATCCATTTTCTGCTCACCATTGGGTTTGACGGTGATGTAATCAAGGTGATCAGTCACGCAGAAAAAATCGATTTCTAATTCTTTTTCAGCAGCACCATTTGCCAACGGATTTGATAATTCACTCACCTCTTCCCACTTGGCTACTTTATTGACATTTTGTAAAAATAAAACTTCAGCTGAAGTCAATCCATCGGAAGAATTATCATCTTCAGGAATAGCTTTGAACAAAGGACGCTCATCATGCGGTCGTGTCAAAATGTATCCACGTTCAGTCATTCGCATCCAATATGCTGCTTCATTAACATTTTCTACATATTCGATATTCCAGTTTTTGACTAGATCATGGATGTATTGTTTGGCTTGATCGTTTTCTAATTGAGGGAAAAAAGAAATTTTTAACTTTTTGTGAAGTCCTGAAATTTCTTTAGCAAAATAAAATTCATCAGCAGCTTGCATCCAGTCTTCTGCTTGCAAAATTGATTGATTAGAACCGATAGATTTAAAAGTTAGTTCTTTTAAAATACCTTCATGTTCAATTTTTATGGAAGTGTCAGCAGAGGCACCATGCATTTTTCCCAAATCCATGATCCAACCTTTTTTCTCATTGAATTTTATGATATAGCTTGGGTTAGTAGCCAATGTTCCATCGAAAAATAATTGATCTACGGAAGCCTTTCCTTGAGCATCCACTTGCGGATGTTGAGAATCAATTCGATTGTGTACTCTAGTTTGAACTTTATTCATTAAGCCTGAATAACTTAAGTTGGTCAACTCTGATTTTTCTAAAACATCGAGCAAGGAATAAGTAAAAAGTCCTCGTCGTTTTCCATCCAAAGTCAACTCAACTGATGATTCATAAGATGCCGAAGCAGAAAGTACCACATGGCTTCCTTCCGGCGGAATGAGTTGTCCATTTTGAGATTTATAAAAATCCACACCTTCAAATTTTTTGGCAAAAACGGGAGTGGTATTCTCTTCAGCCATTCGATTAATGACTTCTACATTTCGAGTAATGGTACCTGCATGACAACAATCAAAAATGGCTAAGAAGTGAACATTTTTTTGATGAGTTGCTTTCCATATGAGGTAGGAGACCTCTTTGTCTGCGAGGTCACGTCCTTGCCCAATTCGACTATCATGACAAACGATCGTTTCACATTTTCGATCAGCCTCATCTTGCCAAAACTCCTTAGGGGCGGGCATTTGCGAACCATGACCAGAATAATAAAGTATGCAAATATCACCATCTTTTGCATTTTCAAATTGGGAAAAACCGTCAATGATTCCTTGCCTAGAAGCAGTTTCGTCAGAGAGTAAAATCGGTTGGTAGTTTAATTGATTGGCTTCAGAGTATCGTTGAAAAAAATCATGAATGGCATCTCGATCATTGAGGCATCCATTCAATTTATGAGAGTCTATAGGGTAATTATTAATGCCAATTAGAAGTGCGTGGAGGGTTTTCATTTAGTGTATTTTGGTTTTAACAAAAAGTAGAGATTTAAATTTAGATAAATATAAAAAAATGTAGCGCTAGATGGATACATCTTGAGACAATAATTTAAGTAAGCTTTAGATTGTTTTTGGAAGAATAAAGACTTTTGTAAAATGAGATTCAGATATTATTTTGAAAGGGTCTTTGGTTTGACACCTACGAGAATAAAAAAAAATTACTTTTGTAATCAATAGATTAAGGCGTGATTTGTGCTAAAATTTATGTTAGAAAAATAGGAACTAACTTATTAATCAAATTTTAAAAAATATGAAAAAGACATTTCTTCAATTAGCTTTTATTCTCTTTTTTTCGAGTTCATTTTTTGCTCAGGATGTTCCTGAAGTTCAGCGGCCTTTAATTACTAAAATTGCCGCTACTTGGTGTCCACCATGTGGAGGTTGGGGATGGACTTTTTTCGAAGATTTGGTTATTGATAATGAGG
>CAYGRM010000430.1:0-5386 GCA_964352225.1 uncultured Saprospiraceae bacterium
CCTTTATGGCTTTTCGCTGATTTCAGTTGTTTTTTTATAGTCTTAAAAATCATAAAAAGTCAGCGGCAAATTCTTAAATTATATCGTCTAACAAATCATCCGCTACGATATTCGGTAAAGTAACTTTTAGATTTGGCGTTCTTTCCATTTCCCTTTTTATCGCAAAAATAGCCTCGTCATTTCTAGCCCAACTTCTTCTCGCAATTCCATTATTGACATCGAAGAAAAGCATCTTTTTCAATCGAACTTCCGCCTCGGCTGAACCATCTAATAGCATTCCAAAACCTCCGTTCATCACCTCTCCCCATCCTACTCCACCACCATTATGAATCGACACCCAAGTCGCCCCTCTGAAACTATCTCCAATTACATTATGGATAGCCATGTCAGCCGTAAATTTTGAGCCATCATAAATATTACTCGTCTCTCGATATGGTGAATCGGTACCACTTACATCATGGTGATCTCGACCTAAAACGATTGGGCCAGATATTTCACCATTGGCAATCGCATCATTAAATGCTTTGGCAATTTTCACCCGACCTTCTGCATCCGCATATAAAATTCTAGCTTGCGAACCGACTACTAATTTATTCTTCTTTGCATCTTGAATCCATTTAATATTGTCTTGCATTTGCTGTTGAATTTCTTCTGGAGAGTTGGCCTTGATTTGCAACATGACTTCCTCAGCAATCTTATCTGTTTTGTCTAAATCGGATTCCTTACCTGAGGCACATACCCATCTGAAGGGACCAAATCCATAATCAAAACACATCGGGCCTAAAATATCTTGAACATAAGAAGGGTACTTAAAATCAATTCCATTCCCTGCCATCACCTCGGCTCCTGCTCTAGAAGATTCTAACAAAAATGCATTCCCATAATCGAAAAAGTAAGTACCTTTTGCCGTATGTTGATTAACTGCATTCGCATGTCTTCGAAGAGATTCTTGAACTTTTACTTTAAAACCCTCAGGATCATTTCGAAGCATTTGATTGGACTCCTCATAAGTCAATCCAACTGGATAATATCCTCCCGACCAAGGATTATGTAACGAAGTTTGATCTGAACCTAGATGAACAAAAATATCATGGTCATAAAATTTTTCCCAAACGTCAACGACATTTCCAACGTAGGCAATCGAAACAACTTCCTCTTTTTCTTGGGCAATTCGCACTCGATCAACTAATTCATCTAAGTCAAAAATTAAAACATCTACCCATCCTTGTTGATGCCTTTTTGAAGCCGCTTTTTCATTTACCTCTGCACAAACAGTCACACATCCTGCAATGTTTCCAGCTTTTGGTTGAGCACCAGACATTCCCCCAAGTCCGGCGGTTAAAAATATTTTTCCTTTCGTTGTTTCTCCTTTTTCTAAATTTTTTCTAAAAGCATTCATGACCGTGATCGCCGTTCCATGAACGATTCCTTGCGGGCCGATGTACATGTAAGAACCTGCGGTCATCTGCCCATATTGAGTGACACCAAGTGCGTTGTATTTTTCCCAATCATCTGGTTTGGAATAATTTGGAATCATCATTCCGTTGGTAACGACCACTCGAGGAGCATCGTTGGATGAAGGGAAAAGTCCCATTGGATGACCAGAATACATGTGCAAAGTTTGTTCATCGGTCATTTCAGAAAGGTACTGCATCGTTAAAATATACTGTCCCCAATTTTGGAAAACTGCACCATTCCCTCCATAGGTAATTAACTCATTAGGGTGTTGAGCCACATTTGGATCTAAGTTATTTTGGATCATTAACATAATCGAAGCGGCTTGTTGAGAGACAGCTGGATACTCCGAAATTGGACGAGCGTACATCTCATAATCAGGTTGGAATCGATACATATAAATACGTCCATAATCATTCAACTCCGCTGCAAACTCTGGAGCTAAAGTTGAATGCCATGCTTTTGGGAAATACCTTAAGGCATTTTTTATCGCTAGCTTTTTTTCTTCTTTGGACAAAATGTCTTTTCGCTTTGGGGCGCTATTCACATTACGAGGATATGGTTTTGCAGGAGGTAATTCGGTTGAAATACCTTGTTTGATGTGATTTTGGAAATCTGTGATTGTTTCTGTCATTTTATTATTTTTTATTTTACCGCAGAATTTCGATGAGAAAAAACTCTGTAAAACTCAACAGTAAAAATTAATACTTTTCAAAAATATTTTCAAATTCACTTTTAACGGAACGACTTACTTTTTGGGTAATCCTGATCAATTCTTTGCTTTCGATTAATTTTGCTGCTTGATGTATATCTTCTGAAAATACGCGATCCTCTGTGGTGTGCCTGATCATTTTACGAATTTCAGCATGCACTTGTTCCAAAATCTTACTCGACTTCAAAGGTCTTTGAAAGTCTATCGCTTGAGCAGCACACAGCAATTCAATCGCTAAAATATTTACTAAATTATTACACACTTTCAATGCTTTTCTCCCTCCAATAGATCCCATACTTACGTGATCCTCTTGCCCTAAAGAAGTCGGGATACTATCGGCACTTGCAGGGAAACATAATCCCTTGTTTTCACTAACCAAGGCAGCGCTGGTGTATTGGAGAATCATAAATCCTGAATTCACGCCTGTATCTCGCAATAATAATTTTGGTACATTTCCATATTTTCCTTCCAAAGATAAATATGCTCGTCGATCAGAAATATTGCCTATTTCTGCCGCCGCCAAACAAGCATAATCTAAAGGTAATGCCAAAGGCTGACCATGAAAATTTCCGCCGCTGATGGTAAAGTCTTTTGAAAAAACAACTGGATTATCAGTTACAGAATTAATCTCTATTTCTACACATTCTTTGAGGTGCAGCCAAGCGCTTCGTGATGCACCATGAACTTGCGGCACACAGCGCAGCGAGTATGGATCTTGGACGCGATCACAATTATGATGTGATTTGAGTATCTGTGAATTTTTTAAAAAATAATGGACTCTCTTCGCCACATGAATATTGCCTTTATATGGTCTAACAGCATGTAATTCCTGCAAAAATGGAGAAGTCGATCCCTTCAATCCTTCAATCATCAACGCTGCAATTATATCTGCATGTGCCAAACAGGTATGTAATTTTTCAACAACCATAACTCCATGAGCAGCAATAAATTGAGTACCATTGATCAATGCCAAACCCGCTTTGGGGCCGAGGTCTAAAGCTTCGACTTTTAGCTTTTTATAGACATTTTTTGTATTTGCAATTTTATTGTTATAAAAAACTTTCCCTTCACCGATCAATGGTAAAAACAAATGAGACAATGGAGCCAAATCTCCTGAGGCACCAACGGAACCTTGTTCTGGAACCACAGGAACAATATCATTTTCAATTAAAAAAATTATTCGATCTAATACCTCTATTGCAATCCCTGAAAAACCTTGAGACAAAGCGTGCACTTTCAAAATCATCATTAATTTCGAAATATCTTTAGCAACTGGCTCTCCAACTCCGACACTATGACTGAGTAGAATATTACGCTGTAATTGTTTGGTCTTTTCCTTTGAGATTTTGGTATCACATAATGGCCCAAATCCTGTGTTAATGCCATAAACGGCTGCCTCTCCATTTGCTATTTCTAATACGTCATCGTGACATTTTTGCATTTTCTTTCGGGTGGATAAATCGATTTTTGCTTGCAGCTCTCCACGTAGGATTTGCAAGGCTTTGCTTGTGGTTAGTGTATCTTTTCCGTAGTTGAACATTGGTTAGGTTTTATTTATGGCAAAAATAATATTTAGAATTGATAAAAGAAATTGTGGGGTGGATATGAATTGGCTTTAAGTTGTATTAAGAACTTTGTTCTTCTTACTTTTTTTTGCTTGAGGAAAAAGTAGCACAACGGGAATCAATAAAATGAGGATAAGTTTTTAAACTTTGCCAACTCCCCATTAAATATTACTTTTGCAAAAAAGAAAAAATGAACAACAACGACGTCATTCGCAGAGTCCGCTACACCTTCGATTTTAACGACGATAAAATGATTGAAATATTTGCCTTAGCAGATGTAGAGGTCACCCGTGCCCAAATTAGCGAATGGCTAAAAAAAGATGAAGATCCAGATTTTAAAGGAATTTATGATAAAGACTTGGCTATATTTCTCAATGGATTTATCAATCTTCGTCGAGGCAAACGAGAGGGCGAACAACCTAAACCTGAGAAGACATTGAACAATAATTTGATTTTGAGAAAATTAAAAATTGCGCTTAATTTGACGGATGTGGAGATGGTGGAGATTTTTGATTTGGTGGATATGAGAATTAGTAAACATGAAATCAATGCGTTTTTTCGAAAGCCGACACAGAGTCAATTTAGGTTTTGTAAGGATCAATTTTTAAGGAATTTTCTTTATGGGATGCAGAAGAAATACCGGAAAGAATAATTAATTTTTAGAATCGAAAAGTTTGACTTGCCACCAATCTAAATACTAAAAGAAATAATATCCAAAGCAGGAACAACCCCATATTCCCAAAACTACCTACCAGAATTTTCCATGTATATGGTTCTTTTTCCCTTCTGCTTTTATAACCATTCATCATCCCTAAAAAATTAAAAATAAAACCAATTGTTCCGATGAGCACAGCTGCAATATAAAATACTTCAAAAGGGATTCTCTTAAATCCAAAGTAATCGATAATGTATATTGCAATAAAAATTCCGGTGTAAACAATAATGGAATACCAAAATTGGTCGTAAGCTTTTAAGGCTAATTTGGGGATAGGAATTTCCTTTTCTATTTCGTCTAGGATTTCATTTGCCATAATTTCTTTTTTAATAAAAACCTTATTTATCAAATAGGTTGGATAAAAACACTACCCAAATCAAAGTAAGTAACAGTAATAAATTGCCAACCCCTCCTACCACAAGTTTCCAAGTATAAACTTCCTGATTTTTCCTACTCATTAAATAACTTGATATTCCACGCAAATTAAAACTAAAGCCTAATACTCCAAAAATTAAAAATACCGCAAAATAGAAATTAAGATGAACGCTACCTTTTCCTAGTAGCACAAATGCTAGTGAAATAAGAAAGATAGCGACATAGCTCCTAACGGAATTCAAAAAATAATCGTAGGACTTTAAAGCAAACTTTGGAGGTATGGGATCTTTTTCTATTTCGTCTAAGATGTTATTTTCCATTACTAAATACTAAGTCAGATTAATAAAATAATACATATTTCTAATTAAACTACCTCGAATCAAGCTGACGAGGAATTAAAAGAATAAATAACTATCCCTGTTTCATAGCCCCAACTTTTAAGTTGGGGTAAAAATTTAGGTTACTTGGCTTTAGCCGTTCACTCATCTTGTGTATGGCTAAAGCCGTTCCTTATTTAACTTAATCCCCAACTTAAAAGTTGGGGCTATGAAATCCTTGCTTGTT
>CAYGRM010000431.1:0-5379 GCA_964352225.1 uncultured Saprospiraceae bacterium
AATCAATAACTCAATAACTTTTTATAAATGACCAAATGAATTCATCTAGAACCAAAAAAAGTGAGGATGGGGCGTTTCGGGAGGTGAAAAATTAACAAAAAAAAACTTGCCAAAAGTAAAGATTACTATGACAAGCTTTTTTTAAAATTCCAATTTAAAAGAGAATCTCAAAAATTTTATTTTGAAACTGGTTTCTTATTTTTTCCCTCAATTTCTTTGATGATATCATTTACTCCTTCTACAGATTTCGATAAAGAATCACCAACTTGGTGAACAGTTTCTTCTCCAAACTCACCTGCTACATTAAGTGCAGTTTTTACAGCAGTAATTGTTGCTTTTCCTACATCTCCCCCAGCTTTAGTCACCCCGCTGATTGCACCTTTAACCGCTTCCACCGCAGTTTCTGCAATATCTTCGCCGAGTTCTTTGGCATTATAAAGTGCTTGTGAGACAGCACCCTTTACCGCATCTTTTTGAGAAACTCCGCCATCCATTGCACCTTGGATAGTTCCAGAAATAATTCCTTTAATAGCCTTGATAAAAGTTACTCCTATTTCTGACATACCCTGTACCGCTCCTTTGACAATAGCCGCAGGAATTTGAATGCCTTCCCGTAGGAAATCTCCTGTTTCATTTAAGGTATTTACCGTCAAGTTTTTTACAGCATTTACTAATGAACCAGTTACATCAGTAACTCCAGTAAGTGTCGAAACAATTGCTCCCTTAGTTCCACCTACAATTTTTGAAAGAATGTTAAACATGATATTTTGTTTTAAGTAATTAAAAAATTGAATTGAATTTGAATGCGAAAATAATCTAGTGCTTCTGTGAAAATCGATCTCTCCAATTTGTACTAATGATAATTATCAGAAAGACTTTAAAAAAGAAAAGCGTCACATTCAATTTATAACATCCTTCCATTTTCAATCAAAAAAAATAAACTCCTCCTCTCTAATTTTTACTCCAAATAGTATTTTCATTCGCATGAGTCTTGTCAAAAAATATCAGCTGCTCCAAATAGATAAATACAAAAATTTATCTTTTAACCATCGGGGCATTCTATAAGATTTATAGTTTCTCTAACAGGAATTAGATTTGAAAAAAATTGTAGTGCTTTAATATTAAAATAAAAAAGAGCAGTCACATAGCAGCAGCTCTTTTTTCATTAACCCAACCTGTATGTCATAGCTTTCCTCCAAATCGCTATTAAATAATTCTTAACGCTCCTACCCTTTTCTTCAAATTTTTCAATGATAAAAAGCGCAAAAAACATTAATAAACACTAGTATTTTTAGCGTATCGAAGATGATTTACTTTTTTTTTGGGTTTAGTTAAATAAAAGTTATTTGAAATATGAGTTTAAACCTTTACACCTTTTTATGCGTCTTAAAGGCAAACAATGAATCGAAAAAAAAATAAGACCAAAGGGTAAGAATTGAAGAGAAGGATCGATAAACTTACAAATTCACCTTTAAAAATTACTGCCATGAAAAAGACATTTCAAAAAAGACTAGACGCAATTGACTGGATTGCAAAATATGCAAAAAATGAAGGTCAATTTGAAGTATTGCGAGAGCAATTAAATTTTAACTACATCTACAATTTCAAGTACTATGTAGTCATCAATGAAGACACCAATTCGTCTGAGGTGATTATTATGAAAAAACCTAGGCGATAAAATAAATAAATAGGAACATTAAATATCCCGAATTTTAACTTTGTAAAATTCGGGATATTTTTTTTGGGAAGCTTATCGCAAGTGGTCTAACCAATATCGCGCAATTAATTTTAAACAAAAAAATCACTTCTTCAATGTATCACCACTTTCTCAAACATCCTTTCATTATCATTTTTAATCAAAATAAAATAAACGCCCGCTCTCCAATTTTCACTTTGAATAGCATATTCCTTTCCATCAGGTTTTTCAAAAAATATCAGCTGACCCAAATGATTAAAAACAGAAATTTCTTTTTTACCATCAGGTAAGTCCTTCAAATTTAAAGTTGCTCCTACTGTAATTGGATTGGGAAAAATTTGCAATGCGTTACTGTTAGAGTGTTCGTGAATAGAGGTAAAAATGGGCAACATATCCACCATCAAATTATTTACGGTATTGGTCAAAATCGGAGGATTGAAATCAAAATAAATACTCGCCGAATTCAAAATGGATGTCTCGTTTTGTAAATTATCATTGGCAAAAATATTAAACTGAACATAGCCATGACTCATGGGTTCGTTGGTAAAACTATCCACCAATAGAATATTTCTAAAAAAGAATTCCACCGCTCCATCATCATGAAAAACTGTTTCAAAAGGATGACTGGCACTCAAAGGTTGAAAAGTTGTCCAATCCAAATCTGATGACAACGTATCCCTAATGACAACTGTAAATGCGGTATCAGTTCCTGTATTTTGAAAGCGTACCGTATAATCAATTTGCTCCTCCATTAAAGTATAATTTTGATCGTAGGGTGAAATCTCACTTCGACGAGGATAAGTTTGCTTATCATTGGGATCATAGGCACAATTGATAATCGAAGTAAAAAGAGAAGTATCAATGGCGCTAAAACTTCCATCTATATTTTCTTTTACAAACTGCAAAGGAATAGTAATCGTATCTCCTAAGTTTTGCACGCCTGCAATTTCAAAAGCCAAATTAACTTGGCGATTTTCTCCCGGAATAAGATTTTCAAAATCCCAAACTAAGGTATCATTAATCGTTTGGTTGGGAGGAGTTTGAGCGGAAATCAGGGTAGTCAAATCACTTGGTAACATTTTAATTTTTCCAGAAATTACTTGGCAGCCTGTATTCGTATAGTTCATCCAAAAAGGCACCGTAAATCCACACCGAGTAGGATTACTCGTCAGACTGACATGAACGTTTTCAGCAGTAGAGATTTTTTTTACACCAATCAAAATATCTTCAATGGTATTCACTCCGTCAAAATTGACTAGTACACTTCCTCCCGTAGTCGATTCCCAACAATCTCCAAATTCGGGAATTAATTCATAGTTTCCTGCATCTGCAAAAATCTGAAAACCACCATCTGCATTTGTAAAAACTGCAAATGAACTAGGCGATACTTGGATCGGAAAATTAGGCAATAAGTTTTCATTATTATCTAGCAATCCATTTTCATTTTCATCCCAAAATACATTTCCGTTGATACTTTCATCATTAAGTAAGTTACGAAGATGAGTCACTTTATTTTCTCCAACCGAACTAGAAATCTTTTGAGAAATGGCAACAATATCAACATCATTATCATTATCACTATCCATCACTACCAACCCAGTACCAATCGCAGGCCCATCTAAAAGTTCCACTTCGCTACCAAAATTGATACTTTCATTAATAGTCTCATTTGGATAATATCCTACCTTACCTGATAATCTAGTAAATACTAAATCAGGTTTCAAATCACCATCTAAATCTTTGTAGTCCATTCCAGATATTATACTAATAAAATTGCTGAATAACGTACTTTGACCACTCCATATATCACCAAGAAAAGGTACTCTCTCCCAACTATACATTTCATCTAAATTACTTTCGGCAGCAATAATTTCATTGACCCCATCTAAGTTAAGATCAGCAATCAAAACTTTTGTCGCCCACTCCATATCAGTATCCAATGCTTCAAAAGTAAAAGACCCCGAACCATCATAATCAAAAATAATGACCGCATCAGGCGCTTTTTGTCCAACCACCACATCTGGATAAATATCACCATCCAAATCTCCTACGTCAAAATCAAAAGGATTAAGTAAGTCATCAAAAATAGTAACCAAAGTATCTATATTGCCTCCTCCATTATTTTTGAACCAACCTACAAAACCATAATTGGAAATATTCCCCCTGCTTACAATGACTATATCATTATGCCCATTGGCATCCAAATCAAAAATTGCCGTCTTAGGAATTAAGTTTCCACCTAATGAAGATTGAATTACATTGGGGGTAGAAAAAGTACCATCTCCATTTCCAGCGTACCAATTAAATTCCAGCTGAGTTTCCCCTTGTGTCGCAAGGTCAAGAATTCCGTCGCCATTCAAATCTCCAACACCTATTGAGTAACCTTCTACAATATCTTGAATAATAAAGGAAGAAGGCAAAAAATTCCCTTCCCCATCATTTAAGACAATATAAACTCTAGGTGTATCCGTGTATTGTTTATCATCAACATACACTAAATCTACAAATCCATCTTGATTAAAATCGCCAGATGCAATATCTCCGGGAGTACCTTCTTCGGTAATGACGACGGGTGGTGCAAATTGGGCATAACTAATATTCACCAAAAGGAAAAATGAGATTAAGAGGGTAAAGATTTTCATAGTTTATTTTTTTTTCAAATATAATTTTTTTTTCAAATCTTGAAATTATTTACTTAAGCCCTAGGTCTTTCAATCGACCACCCACCAATAAGAAAACTTTGAATTAGAGGATCTAAGAGTGCCCCATCTTTTTCACTTTTTATATCATAAGCACTAAATATGGCTTTCTCAATTCCTACCATCGCTAAATATACTAAACCAAAAGTCATCGCCAGCAATAAAATCATTCCTATTGTACCAAGATCAAATTTGACACTAAAATAAATCGGTATAATGAAAACCAAAGGAATCCCTATAAATAAAGTAAGGTAACTAGCCATTTTTGCCGTGAAATGTACTTTTCTACAACTGGCACATCTTGGTATTCCAATTTTAATTTCATTAAATTTTACATTTCTGAAAACGATAAGATTGGTTCGATCTTGAACATTGTATACAGAGTAAAAACAGTTATCCTCCATTTTCGACTTATTTGAGCCAGTCCTACAAAATGAGCATTTTATATCCTTGGGTTCAAATCTTGTTTTTAATTGGTTGAATATATGAGTATCCATGTGAGCTAAATTTTTTGATATATAAAATATTAAATAATTAAATCTATGAATTTGCATTTCATAATGAATCAGGATATTGATTTATGTAAAAAAAATAAGAATGGTAAATGGAATGAGCAGAAAAATTTAGAATACAAAGATATTATTAGAGATGGTAGTTATAATTTTATGGACTCGGAGCGAACGGATTAAAATGGGTAAAAAGGAAGCATAGTAGCTTAATTATTTAGTCCTCTGAATATTAGGTAAAAATCATTTCTTGGAAATAAACAAACTCTCTGTATATTTCTACACCGACAGTTTGTCTTTTCTGTCACTTGATGGCTTGGAACTAATGATGGGCAAAATTACAATATTTTTTATTTATATTTTAAAGACTGTTTTGAAATGTGTACTAAAATTTTTTATAAAATATTTTTTTATCAGATAAGGCTTTTTTGGAGGGGAATAGCCTTAGTTATTGCCCGAGAAAAAAACGAAATATGGT
>CAYGRM010000432.1:0-5372 GCA_964352225.1 uncultured Saprospiraceae bacterium
ATTCTGTTGTTAGGACTTTTATATGTAAAATATAAAATAACAAATTCAGGTATTCCTATTTTACCTTTTTCGTTTGAGTTGGTTATTGATTTTTTGTTTTTTTTCTTAGCAGCAAATCTAGGATTGAAGGTACTTTTGTTTTATTATCGTAAAAGAAAAAAGCTCCAACCTAACAAAAAAGATAATGTTATTATTGGGCTCGAAAATTTGTATTACCTCATTATTGGAGGCGCAATAATTCTTACCATCATTGGCTTTTGGGGCATTGATGTTCGCACTTTATTTACTACTTTAAGTATAGTTGCGGCAGCGGTTGCCATTATATCCAAAGATTATTTAAGCGAAATCATTAGTGGAATCATCATTAGTTTTTCCAATGAAATTACTATCGATGATTACGTCAAAATTGGAGAACAAAAAGGAAAAATTATTGATATTAATTTGACCAAAATCGCTTTACTTAACGAAGATGATGATGTTGTTTTTATTCCTAATAACAAGGTATTTACAAGTGAAATAATTAACTATACCAAACGAGAAATTAGGAAAATAAATATTGATTTTGAAATGGATTTGCAATACATCAAATCAGTAGAAGAGTTGGAAGCTGACTTAATTGCTTGTTTAGATGATTACCAAGAACATATTGATCAAGGTAAATTTAACCTAAGAATAGGGAACATTAACAAAGAAAGTCTCACCATGAAGTTCCAATATCAGTTAATAAAAATTAATCGAGACATAGAAAGGGAAATAAGAAAAAAAACAGTTCGCAGGGTCATTAATTACATTAAATCTGCCAAAGAAATTGCCACAGGAGTTAATTCGAATAAAGAGAATATGGCTTAAGTTTTATCAACCTCTCAAGGGAGTTTTTCTAAAATCTTGACAGTATCACTTGCATGATTTTTTATTTTTTTATTTGGATGATCCAAAAGTTTTTGGACTAAGGGTAGGTAATTTTTATTTTTTAATTGAGCTAAAAGATATAGTACCGCTATTTTAATTCGCACATCTTTTCCTTCTAAAAGCATTTGAAAACACTCCTCTTCTCTTGGAATTTTTAGTTTTAAATTTTTGATAGCGTCTTCTGATATCGTTTCCAGCATACTTGTTTCCACCAGAGGAATTAACACTTTTTTCATATTGGGTTCTAGCAAATTATCCAAAAACTCTATGGCATTCACATTCATTTCAGAAGCTTTGTCGCTTAATCCTCGGTAGATATGAAAAATATCTTCAGGTGGATATCTCAACCCGAGCAATCTAAAAATTCTTTCCAAATTTTTACTGAGTCTTTTTTCCAAAAGCATAACAAGACTTTTACGTGCTTGGATAATCTTGGGAAAAACTTCCTGATGAGTCATATTTTCGAACTGAATTTGAACGTAAAAAACAGACAATGTACTTTGGTACAATTGAGCCTCTTCCAAAATCCTATTAGCAATTTTATTAGGACTGAAATTTAGGTGAGGATAGTTATTTCTTAACATATTTAATCCTCTCAAAGCTTCCAGTCGAAGTGTCCCATCTTCATGATCAATCATTTCAAATAGAAAATCCACAGACTTCTGTCTGCCAATTTTTTTGACTACTGCTGGTATTTTTCGAAGTATATCTAAATCAAATTCAGCTTGTTTGATTTTATATTTTATTATTGGAAATAATGCATCTTGGTAATTAACCAGAGCATTTTCAGCAGTAGACCGAGTTTCTTTATTGAGTAAAAAAGTTAACAGGTCATTGATAAACAAAGGACTAAGGGTATTGCCGGCTGAACTAATCGATTCAGTTACTACCTTTGGATTTTCATCCTGAAAATATTGTTTGATAATAAAATAATAACTCGAAAAATTAGAATACCCGATAGCCTTCAGTAAACTTATTTTTGAAAAAATCTTCTCCTCTAAAGTTGGTAGATGAGGAATCTCCTGAATCTTATTTCCAATAATCAAATCCAAATCTAATTGTTGTTGAATATTAGGATTACGCCGAGTTTCTTTAGCCAAACTTACCATAGCAGCACCACTTACTCGATAATCTGAATCAGAAATATATTTTTTCATCAAGACAATTTCATCCTCAGGATCTCGAAGTAATAAATATTCGAAAGCAGCGATTTTTACCTTTTGAGTAGGATGATTGACTAGTGATTTTACCGATTCAGAAATATTATATTTCTTAAAAAAATATAAATTCCGAAGTGCCTCCGCCTTGATTTCATCAGAGGGATGTTGAAGCATATTTTTTATACTTTCAAATAACCGATCGTCAGGATGTTCTCTTAATTTTCGTAAAACAAATAAAATCTGACTGTCCTCTCCATTCACTAATACTTTTCGAAAACCACCTAAAACGGATTCACTTTTTAAATCCAAATCTTTTAATGATTTTGATTTGGGAGCAATTTCTTGTAGTTTTAGACGAAAAGTTCGAAGGTATTCTTTACGAACTTTGTTAGCAAAATATATCCACAAAAACAGTAATGCTAATATCATCCAACTTACCGCAACCATGGGTAAATCCAGTCCTTTGATAACAAAAATTAAAAGCAACCCAATTATTCCTGAAGCTAAACTATCCACAAAAACATCAATAAAAGTTTTCGTTTGATTTTTGATTTCTTTAGATATAGGCATGATCAATAATTCCATCGAAGCCTTGTTGATACTTTGTTTGAGACTGCCATCTGCCATTTTTAAAAAGACGGCAGCCATCAGTAATGTTGGAAAAAACAGTAATAAAATTGCTGCAAAAAATATCATTCCTGGCAGGAAGAAAAGCGAAACACCTACCCCAAATGTCCCCACCACTCTACGAGTAAGAAAAAGTTGAAGAAGCAGAGATATTACATTGAAGGTAGAAAACCAAAACCCAAAAAAAGCAGTTAACTCATCAGCGTCCGGAATCAATCGAGAGGCAATTCCACCAAATTGGTAATCGACTAATTTTGCTACCATTGCACTCAAACCAACAATGCAAGCAATATAAGTGAGGTGCTTGGATTGTCGAATTAAATGAAATGGTCGAGCAGAATTTTTTGGAAGTGCTTGCTTTCTTTCAACAGAATTAGTCGTTTCTAAAATATTTTTTTTCCAAACATTTCTAGAGACGGGAATACAAATAGATAAAAGGCCAGCGCAAATAAATGGCAAATTTTCACTACCAACAGACTCCGCCAAAATAGAAGTTAAATACCCTCCAAAAATGCCTCCCGCAATGGCACCTGCACCTACAAAACCAAAAATTCGCTTAGCTTCCCGTGGATTAAAAACCATATTCGCGAGTACCCAAAATTGAGAAGTAGTCAGCAAAGCAAATATCGCAACCCAAATATAAAATAAATATAAAATGATATTTTCGAAAAGATTAAATCGCAGGCAAATACCAAAAATAATCAAACTGATGACCGACAAACTAAGGGTACTCAAGTTGATTTTGTACAAAGAAAATTTAGCTAAAAAACGAGCATAAATTAAAGATACAATTGCAGCTACAATAGCTACCAAAATAAAGGCAATAGGTAATTGCTCCACCCCATATTTGGCTAAAAAAAGCGCATTGACCGTAGGCTTAACAATGAGAAGTGTAGAGATAATCAAAAAAATATTAAACTGCATGAGCAAGGCTCGTTGCAATTCTCCAGTTCTGATATCGAATAATTTGAAAAAGAAAACTTTAGAGGCTTCTTGGATTTTTTCCAATGGATTTAAATTCTATTTTCTGAAAAAAAACAAGATAGGAAGAAGAATACAAAAAAAAACAAGATGACTAGATCTATTTTCCTCCAAGGAAATTAAAGTACACCTTGGAGGAAAATAGTTTTATTTATTCTTTAAAACAATATCGACTACTTTTCCAATTTGTCTAATAATATTTTCGCCATCAGCATCTTCTACCAAGGCTACTAAAATATACTGACGCTCAGGTCCCCATACCATAATACTGTCAGAATGAAAAACACTCCATGAACCAGATTTACGAAATAGCTTGGCTTCGGGAGCAATTTTTTCAAATGTATTAACGAATTTATGATGCAATTTAGGGTCAATCATAATTTCTAGCATTTGCTCAGAACGCGCCTCATTAACTAATTTTCCATAAGCCATCATATAATAGAATCGGGCAACTTGATTAGAAGTAGCAGCATGACTCAAACCTTCCATAGGCTCAGGATTACGTTTTCCTCCTGAAGCATATCGCTTACCGACCCAGAGTCCACCGCCTTGATTCTTATCATATAATCGATACTTAGGATTAGTGAGTACTTTAGATATTTTTTGGTATCCTAGTCGGTCGATCATTCTGGTGGAGGCATGATTATCCGATTTTGAAATCATAATTTGCATATCGTGTTTCACTTCAGCCGTTTCTTCCAGTTCACAATTTTCGATAGCGTCCATCGCAGCGAGCAGGATAGCTATCTTGGGTAAACTCGCTGCATACATCATTTCGTTGCCATTGACATCAGCAAATGCTACCTTATTCAAATCACTCAAATCAACTAAACTAACTGCTAATTTTTTTTGAGCAATGAGCGATTTCCATTTGGGATTTTCTCTGAGTTTTTTAACTAAGTTAAATTCTAAGGAGGCATCTTCACAACTCTTTAAGGGTTGAAAAACGCCATCGAAATCAGAACATGGAATACCTAAATCCTCCATTTGTTGTGCATCAGCTACAAAAGAGAATAATAATAAAAACAAAACATTAAAAATGCTTTTTACTTTCATTGGAAAAGATTGATTTGAGAAATGAAATTGTTAAAGAGAATCAAAAGACTCCCTTTAACAACTTCAATAAATTGAATAAATTGTTCAAAGATAATTCTATATTTTCTTAGGAATAAGAATAAATCACATCTGGAAAATAGATCCGTTTGACTGACAAATTTTACGATGTGATTCTGTAGATATTCTGAATAATTCTACAATTTCTCTCTCCTTATTTATTCTTCATCTTCTTCCATCATCAATGTATCACCATCCATGGAATCTGAATCATTTTCCATAGAATCATCGTCATCCTCTTCTTCCTCATCATCCTCCTCTCCTTCATCTTCAAACTCCTCTTCGTCCTCCATCATTTCATCATTTTGTTCCGTTTTAGCTTGCTTGGAATTGCTGCAAGTACAATTAGAAAATATCATACTACCCATTAAAGCAAAGAATAGAACCAAAAGAATTTTTTTCATTTCAAAAAATGTTTAATTGTTAAAAAATTGTGTTTTATTTTAATTAAACCAAAGACTGTTTTTGATAAAAATGGTCACTTATTTTTTTTTTAAATGAAAAGTTACCATATTTATTTTTTCTTGTCTATTGTAAAAAATTAACTAAAAAATAATAAATATACATGCTGATTAATAAAAG
>CAYGRM010000433.1:0-5368 GCA_964352225.1 uncultured Saprospiraceae bacterium
TGATGAAACAGTATCTAGCTTTAGATATAGGTGGAACCAAAACTCATATTGCACTTTTCTCCAAGAATGGAAATTCACCACTAACCATAGTCAAAGAAAAAAAATATCTAACTCAACAGGCAAAAGGAGTAGAGGATATGCTCTTTGATTTTGTTCCTACCATGGAAAATATAGAGGCGATAAGTATTGCTTTAGCTGGTCCAGTAATTGGTAATGAAGCTCAATTGACTAATGTGACTTGGAAAGTGGAAAAGGGGAAATTGATAAAAAGTACAGGCATTAATTCTATTCATTTATTGAATGATCTTGAAGCCTCTGCATTTGGTATTCCATTTTTGGAAAAATCGAATTTGCTTTCCATATTTCAAGCTGAAAAAAAGATACCGGGAAACGCAGCAGTTATCGCTCCCGGAACTGGCCTAGGAGAAGCTGGGATGTATTGGGATGGTCAAAATTTTCATCCATTTGCTACGGAAGGTGGCCATTGTGATTTTTCCCCAAGGGATAAAAGTGATGTTGATTTACTTCGATTTTTGCAAAAAAAATATGAGCATGTAAGTTGGGAAAGATTAGTCTCGGGTCAGGGAATTGTTAATATTTTTGATTTTCTGAGAAGCACTACGGACTCTAAAAATGGAGCAAATTTGTTAGAAGGAGATGTAGCCGCTAACGTTAGTAAAGCTGCATTGCAAGGGGATAAAATAGCAGTTGACACCATGAGGTTATTTATTAAATATTTGGCTATAGAATCTGCAAATATGGCTTTGAAATTTAAATCAACGGGTGGCTTATTTATAGGTGGAGGCATCGTTCCCAAAATTTGGAATGATAAATATCAAGAATTGTTTTTCCAATATTTTTTTGATGTAGGTCGGCTAGAACCATTATTACGATGTATGGATGTATCCATTATTATGAATCCTAAGTCTGTATTATTTGGGGCTGCTCATTTTGCAGCTAATAGGGTGATAAAGAAAGTAGAAATAAAAAACAACTATTAGTACTTATAAATACCTCACAATATTCCATTACTAAAAAACTGTTCTTTGTTTTGAATGAATGCTTTATTTGAAAAATAAATTTTCCTTTTTCCAATAAATTCAGGTTCATAATTACCTTTGTCAGAAAAAATAATTAATGAAAAAATTAGACGATACAGTTTCTTTTGCTTGTGGTGCAAAAATGAAAAATAGATTCATGCTTGCTCCACTCACCAACACTCAAAGTCACGAAGACGGAGTGCTTTCAGAAGAAGAATTTAATTGGTTGACGATGCGTGCTCAAGGACAATTTGGATTAGTGATGACTTGTGCCAGCCATGTCCAAGCAGTTGGAAAAGGATTCCCCGGTCAATTAGGCATTTTTGATGATAAACATATTGAAGGACACACTCGATTAGCTAAGGAAATCAAATCTTACGGAAGTTTGGCAGTTGCTCAATTGCATCATGCTGGAATGAGATCAGAGCCTAGTTTAATTGACGGGCTGCCCGTTGCCCCATCAATAGTGGAGCGAAAAGAAGCCAGAGCTTTAACTTTAGTTGAAGTGAAAAAGCTAAGAGATGATTTTATTGCCGCTGCGGTTAGAGCAAAAAAATGTGGCTATGACGGTGTGGAAATTCATGGAGCACATGGATATATCGTTGCCCAGTTTTTAAGTCAAAGTATCAATCAAAGAAATGACGAATATGGTGGTTCTCTAGAAAATCGAGCAAGGTTATTATTTGAAATAATTGATGCCGTACGCGAAAAATGTGGAGATAAATTTTTGTTGGGTGTTCGACTTTCTCCAGAAAGATTTGGAATGCAATTGGCTGAAATGAAAACGCTTTGTCAGCAATTAATTGAAATGGGAAAAATTGATTTCTTGGATATTTCTCTGTGGGATTGTTTTAAATATCCAGAAGAGGAGGAACATCGAGAGAAAACATTGCTACAACATTTTACTGATCTGGATTTTAAAAATATAAAATTAACGGTAGCTGGTAAAATTCATTCGGCCAAAGAAGTAACTGAAATTCTAAGTTCAAAAGTCGATTTTGTTACTTTAGGAAGATCAGGAATATTACATCATGATTTTCCCATCAAGGTTATGAATGATCCCAATTTCGAAACAATTTCACTTCCTGTCAGCAAAGATTATTTGAAAAGCCAAGGATTGAGTGAAAAGTTTATCAAATATATGGGTAATTGGAAAGGGTTTGTTGAGTAAGCAAGCTTTCAATAAATTATAAGTATTAATTGAATGCTTAATTAGGATATTTGATCAAGAAAATTCATCTACGTTAATACAATGTTAAAACAATAATTTTCCCCACCTTTTCTGTTTTAATCGACATCTTCTTAAGGTGAATACTATTTTATAAAAAACTGCCATTAATCTAAAGGAGACTACTTATATTGTTGAATTATTTTTTCTCCGTAAAACCATGGTTGAAAACCGAAATACTAAATTTTATTTTATGAAAAAGCTACCCATTTTTTTATTCTCACTTTTATTGTTAGTAGTACTTTTTAGTTTTTGTAACAATAAAAATACAAAACTGAAAAGCACGATGAATAACGATAATTACTCTGCCGACTGGAAAGTCGTAGACTCACTCGAACAAAAAGGTTTGCCTAAATCCGCTTTAGAAAAAGTCGAGGAAATTCAAGGCAAAGCAGTTAAAAGTAATAACCAACCTCAACAAGCCAAATGTTTGATTTTTCGAGGCAAATTTATGACTCAATTGGAGGAGGATGGTTTTGTCAAAGCAATTAATCAATTTGTTTTGGAAGAAAAACAAGCGGCAGCTCCCATGAAATCCCTAATTCAGTCCATGCTGGCGGAGCAATTTTCTTCTTATTTGCAACGAAATTATTACCGGTTTAATAATCGAACGGAAACTCCTGATTTCAAAACAGATGATATTCGAACGTGGTCGGTGGGACAACTTTCGTCAGAGAGTAGGAAATATTTTTTGAGGTCAGTTGAAGATGAATCTACCAAAAATACGATAATTCAAGATTGGGATGCGATCCTTCGTGGTGGGAAAAATGTCGATAATTTAAGACCTACTTTATATGATTTTTTGGCGAATAGAGCCTTAGACTTTTTGATGAATGAACAGAATTATTTAACTGAACCGGTTTACAAATTTTATATTGATCAAGTGGAGGCATTTGGTGAGGTAAAGGACTTTTCTTCATTTAATTTCCAAACTAAAGATTCCTCTTCTGCGAAATATCAAACAGTTCTGTTGTTTCAAAAAATGATTTCGCATCATTTGAATGACACGATGCCGGATGCATTAATTGATGTTGATTTAAAACGACTCCGGTTCGTTCGTCAAAATGGGGTCATGGATGGAAAAGATGAAATGTATCTGAAAGAGCTAGAAAATTTAGCCACTAAATATGACGATTACGAAGCTTCCACGGAAGTACAATATTGGATGGCGAGCTATTACTTGAATAAAGGAAATCAGTACCAACCCAACCCAGATGATACTGGAAAATTTGATTTTAAAATAGCTCACGAGATTTGTGAAAAAGCTATTCAAAAATCAAAAGATTCTTATGGAGGAAAACAATGTCAGAATTTGCAGATCCAAATTGAACGTAAAAATTTGCGAGTGCAAATGGAACAAGTCAATTTACCAAATGAACCTATGTTGGCTTCTATTTCATATAAAAATATCAATAAGGTTTATGGAAAAATTATTCGATTAGAAGAGAAGGATAGAAGAAAGATGCAAGGGATGCAGTATGAAAATACTCTAATCCCATTTTTGAATGAGATAAAACCCATCAAAACTTGGACACATGATTTACCACAAGTTGGAGATTATCGAGACCATGTAGTAGAAATTAAAGTTGAGGCAATGCCTTTAGGTTTTTACTTGGTGATGATTGCCGATAATGAGGAATTTACTGATGATAAAAATGCGGTTTCGTTCTTATCGACTCATGTTTCAAATATTAGTTATTGGACTCGTAGAAATAATTTACAACAAAATGAATTCTTCGTTGTCCATCGAAAGACAGGAGAACCCATGAACCAAATTAAAGCTAATTACTTTGTTCGGGAATATAATTCAAATAGCCGAGCATATGATTACTTAGATCGTGGAGAAGGATATACCGATCAAGACGGATACTTAAAACCTAAAATAGGAGATCGTGAAAATTTCCAAATTAGATGGTCAAAGGGAGATGATGCACTAAACTTGGAGGAGTCTTATTCAAATTATTCCTATCCTAGTTCCAGACAGTCCCGAAGACAAATCTCCTTTTTCCTAGATCGAGCGATCTATCGTCCTGGTCAAACTATCTATTTTAAAGGTCTTTATACAGAGTTTGATATAGAAAATATGCCGTCGATTCTTCCAAATGAAAAAGTGGAAGTAATATTTTATGATGTGAATTCTCAGGAGGTAGAAAAGAAAACATTTACCACGAATGAATTTGGAACGATCAATGGTTCATTTCAAGCGCCAAGGACCGGGTTGTTGGGACAGATGAGAATTCAAGTTTATTCTCTTGGCTCAAAATATTTTAGTGTGGAGGAATATAAACGTCCAAAATTTGAGGTGACATTTGATCCAGTCAAGGAAAGTTTTAAAATTGGTGAAGAGGTGAAAATCTCAGGTCGTGCCCAAGCATTTGCTGGAAGCAACGTCGATGGAGCAAAGGTCACTTATCGAGTTGTTCGAGAAACCATTTATCCTTATTGGAGATGGAGTTGGCGATATTTTCCTCCCTCAGAAAGTATGGAAATTACCAACGGCGAAACGACTACCGATGCTGAAGGAAAATATAACATTACATTTACGGCAGTTCCAGATCGGTCTGCTGATGCTGAAAATAAACCTCAATTCACTTACCGAGTTTATGCGGATGTAGTTGACATTACGGGTGAAACCCATTCTGCTCAGACGAATGTTTCAGTTGGTCATATTGCTCTAAGTATAGATATTTCTATTCCAACTGAAATAGAAAGAGGTGATTTGCAGAGCAAAGAATTTAAAATTACTTCGCAAAATTTGAATGGCGAGTTTGAAAATTCTCAAGGAGAAATTACGGTTTATCAGTTAAAAGGGACTAAATGGGATATAGGAATTTTCAAGGAAAAGTATTTTCCAAAACCTGACCAATTCCTAATGACCATAGAAGAGTTCAGGAAAGATTTCCCTAATGATATTTATCATGAGGAAAATGTTTTTGAAAAAATGGAACTAGGAAAAGAAGTGGTTAAAACGAGATATGATGCTTCCCGAAATCCAACTTTTGTTTTTGGAAATCCGAAATTAAATCTTGGTGGTCATGTTTTAATCTTAAAGACAAAAGATAAGTATGGAGAAGATATCGAATTATAAAAATACTTTACA
>CAYGRM010000434.1:0-4854 GCA_964352225.1 uncultured Saprospiraceae bacterium
GTCAAACTCAGCGTAACCTTTTAATATTTTTTTCTCAAAATCAGCTTCTAAGTTTAAATTGAGATGTTTAGTTTTCGCTTTTTCTGGTTGAGCAAAACTATGAACATCAGTTCGAGAATTCTTCTTGGTAATGGTATTCATTTTCTCATTTGAATTTTGCGTTTTTTCTTCTCCACATTGAAATAATAAAATAGGAAAAAGCAAAAACAGAATTAATTTGGTGCAATTCATTTTCATAAAATATTTTGAAAATCATAAAAACCGAAAGGTAAGATTTTGAAAGGAAGTTCAAGCGATGCAATTTAATTTTTAACAAAAAAATAAATGGTCAAAAAGACTATTCCTTTTGACCATTTATTTTAAAACAATACATTTACAATTCATCTACGAATCTAATAGTCTTTGTTTTTGCTCTTGAAATTCAGCAGGTGTCAAAACTCCTTTTTCATATAAGGCTCCTAACGAAGCAATCTGATCCAACAAATCAGTTGCTTTTTCATCTTCCATTATATCCAACTTTTCATCTTGTTCTTCTGGCAAGTATCTTGGAATTTGATAACTATTTTTTACAAACTCTTCAAATCTAACATGAGTTCTTAAAAATGCCAAAGCATCAGATTCATGAATCGTTTCGAAATCAACAAACCCAAAATCAACTGCTTTGTCCAAATGAAATAATGACTTTTCAGGTTCTTCACTAATCGAATAACAGCAAGCCATCAAGAAATGAACTTTGGAATCTTTAAAGTCTGCATTTAAGGCTTTTCGAAAATCGACGATGGCGCCAGGTATATCATACTCATCAAATTTTCGCATTCCAGATTCTTTGAAAGTATTGACTGGTTCAACATTAACCCTTCTTCTTCTTGGCTCTTTTGTTTCTCTTGGCATTCTAGAATCATATAATCTCGCTCTGCGAGACCTAGATTGTTCTTCACCATTTAAATATTTAGCATTATACTTTTCATCAAACTCTTCAATAGGTTTTACAAAAAATAGAACGGAATCAATAAAACCTAAAATTGCTGGAAACATGATAAATGGGGCATCTTCTTCGACGCTAGCAACAAACATCATGAAAAAAAATCCAAGGTATAAGAACCCTTTAACACGCTCACCTAGATAAAATCGATGAAGCCCAAATATTCCAAATAATAATGCCAAGAAGGCAGCCGTCCTTTTCTTTTTCATGTAAATTATTTTTGATTCTGATAATGATCTTTTCTAAGCCCTATAATTTAAGTTCTAAAATACGTCATAATTTATAAATATTCTCTTTTCCTTTCGCTAAACACTTGATATTCATAGATTAAGAGTAGTAAAAACCTTCAAATTGATTTGGTTCTATTCATTACCTAATTTCAAAAGCATTGCTTACTTTTACCCCTCGCAAAACACAAAGAAAAACTATGGATTTAGCAATAGGAATTTTTCGCGGAACATTAGGTATCACAGCACTTATTGGAATTTGTTATTTATTGAGTAATAATCGGAAAGCGATTGATTGGGGGTTGGTAATAAAAGGTTTATTAATTCAACTTGGACTTGCCTTAGCATTACTAAATATTCCTTTCCTTCGATTTATTTTTAAAATCGTTTCTGATTTTTTTGTTCAAATTTTAAAATTTACTGAGGCTGGTGCTACTTTCCTATTTGCAGGATTAATGGATCCTTCGCAATCATTTGGATATGTTTTCGCTTTTCAAGTTTTACCTACCATCGTATTCTTTGCTGCCTTCTCTGCTGTTTTATATTATTTAGGAATTCTCCAGAGAATCATTTTTGGTTTTGCTTGGCTAATGAAAAAGGCCATGGGATTATCTGGTTCAGAAAGTTTAGCAGCAGCAGCAAATGTTTTTATTGGACAAACCGAGGCTCCTTTAGTTGTTAAACCCTATTTGGAAAAAATGACTCGGTCTGAAATGCTTTGCTTGATGACAGGAGGAATGGCAACAATAGCAGGAGGAGTTTTTGCGGCTTATGTTGGATTCTTGGGAGAGTCATTTGCCGTTTTACCTGACATTACAGGAATGACTGAGGAGGCTGGAAAATTAGCCATCGAAGCAGCAAAAGATGCTTCGAAAAATTTATTCGCTCAACACCTTTTACTAGCATCTATAATATCTGCTCCAGCTGCAATTGTTGCTTCAAAAATATTGTACCCACAAGACGAACCTGAAAATGTAAATCAAGACTTCATGGTTCCTAAAGACAAAATTGGTAGTAACCTTTTGGAAGCAATTGCAATTGGAACTACTGATGGTTTGAAATTGGCGGTGAACGTTGGAGCAATGCTATTGGTATTTACTGCTTTAATTGCCATGTTAAATTATTTCCTAACTGACGTCATTGGATATTATACTCCATTGAATGGTTGGGTGACACATTTCGCAGGTTATCTAAAAGGAAATGGATTCCAAATTCAACCTTCTGCAATGACTGGATTGAATCTTGAATTTATTCTAGGCTGCCTATTTGCACCAATCGCTTGGCTCTTAGGGGTTCCTAGTACTGATATCTTTTTGGTTGGTCAATTACTTGGACAAAAAACTGCAATCAATGAATTCTTTGCCTATGCTGAGTTAGGAAAATTCACCAAAATTCTTGAAATAAAATCTTTAATTATTTCAACCTACGCACTTTGTGGTTTTGCTAATTTTGCCTCTATCGGCATACAGATTGGTGGAATTGGAGCAATTGCTCCAGGGCAAAAAACTACAGTTGCTGAATTTGGAATTAAAGCATTGATAGGTGGAACTATTGCCTGTTTTATCACAGCGGCGATTGCGGGGATGATTGTTTCCGAGACTAGCTTTATATTTTAATAAAATTAGGGCTTCCATATTTTTAAAATCTGGAAGCCCTAATTTTTCTATAAAATGAAAATTTGATTAATTATCAAACTGCATTCGCTTCCCTTTTTTCCCTTCAAAAAATTCTCCATTCTCATAGGCCAAATGTCCCGAAACAATTGTCGCTTCTACATTCCCTTTAAACGTATGATTTTCAAATGGAGACCAATTACATTTATAGTGAACATTACTTTTTTGGACTGTCCACTCTTTTTCTAGATCAACAATTATCAAATCTGCCCAATTTCCTTCTTCGACAAAACCTCGCTCTCTAATTCTAAAACACTCTGCCGGGGCATGACACATTTTTTCTACAATTCTCTCCAAACTGATCTTTCCTTGATGATAAAATTCCAGCATCACGTTCAACGTATGCTGAATCAGAGGTACTCCTGATGGTGCCTTAAAATAACTATTACTTTTTTCATCCCAAGTATGTGGAGCATGATCTGTGGCAATGATATCTAGGCGGTTATCCAACAAAGCTGGGAAAAGCGCTTCCTGGTGCATGGGAGCTTTTATGGCTGGGTTACATTTAATTTGAGTACCAAATTTTTCATAATCCAAGGCATTAAAGTAAAGGTGGTGAACACAAACCTCTGAGGTAATTCTTTTCTCTATTAATGGAATATCATTCCTAAATAAATCTAGTTCATCTGCTGTAGAAATATGCAAAATATGTAACCTTGAATTATACTTTTTGGCTAAATCCATTGCCATGCTGGAGGAAATATAACATCCCTCTACAGACCGGATGATAGGATGTAATTCGATTGGAATATTTTCTCCATGGATTGCTTTATAGTGCTCTTCGTTTTTTCGAATGGTTGTTTCGTCTTCGCAATGAGTAGCCATTAACATCGGAACTTCAGAAAATAATCCTTCCAAAGTTTTTCGATTATCCACTAACATATTCCCTGTACTCGATCCCATAAAAATTTTAACTCCGCAAACATTTTCAGCGTCAGTTTTTAAAACTTCCTCTAAATTATCATTAGTTGCTCCCATGAAAAAAGAGTAATTCGCTAATGACTTTTGAGCAGCGATATCATATTTATCTTGCAACAACTTTTGAGTGACCGCAGGTGGTTTGGTATTAGGCATTTCCATGAATGAGGTAACACCTCCTGCCACAGCTGCTCTTGGTTCGGTATACAAATCTGATTTATGGGTCAAGCCTGGTTCTCTAAAGTGAACTTGATCATCAATAATTCCAGGCATTACATACTTACCTGTGGCATCAATTTCTCGATCTGCTTTTATATTAATCGTAGAATCGATTTTTTCGATTCTCCCATTTTTAATTAAAATATCTGAGTTGAAAATTTTGCCTCGGTTGACCACCTGAGCATTTTTTATTAGAATGGTATCCATTACTTTCTTTTTTTAACTTAAACTTAAAAAAGCGAAAATAGAAAATATTTTTCTTGAAAAGCAACTAGAGATTTTAAATCTCTTAATTTATTTATTTTAATAAATAAACTGAATGAGAATTCCAGTTTTAGACAAAAAAAAAGCAAGTCGCACTTTCATCTGAAAATGCGACTTGCTCAACAAATTATAATCCCATGAACATATTTTTCAAGCTAATCTGAATTAGCTAATATTTTTATTGTGTAAAAACACAAATATTTTTTCTTTAATATGAAAATATTACTTAAATTTACACCTCAATAAATTATATTCCCATAAACAAAAATTTTAGACTAGTCATAATTCCTTTCTGGAGTTATGACTTTCTTTTTTGGAAGCCATTGCTTCCTTTATATTTTATCATGAATTATGAAAAGAAGTAGGTCAGAATCCTATAAAGGATTCTGACTAACTACAACAAATTATAATCCCATGAACATATCCTTTTTCAATGGCTGCTGTTGTGCAGCTAATTTTGATTGCATCTTTTTGCAATCCGCTCATCTCCATCTCCTCTGTATATTTTTTAGGGAAAAAAGAAGTAGGTCAGAATCCTATAAAGGATTCTGACTAACTACAACAAATTATA
>CAYGRM010000434.1:4954-5294 GCA_964352225.1 uncultured Saprospiraceae bacterium
ATCCCATGAACATATCCTTATTTGTCAATATTAAAGGTTAGCTTTTTAACCTTTTCTCTCGCCGCTGAAGTAATGATTAATTACTTTCTCACTAATTACATTACAAATATAGAGTCGCATACCTTCCTAGACAAAGACAAATTTATCCTTTTGTGAATTATATTATATTTAAAAAAAACTTATTTTAAATCATAAATTACTGATAATCAATTATTTAAATTTTAAACATCAATAAAAAAGTGAATTACAAGTATTGTTTTTTGATGAAATTGTGAACCATTTTTTTTACTTTTTTTTAAAAAAAACTTCAAATGAAAGTTTGTAATTATAAAATAATTAT
>CAYGRM010000435.1:0-5274 GCA_964352225.1 uncultured Saprospiraceae bacterium
TGCTTGTGTTTAGCTATTTTTTCGCCTAGAATTTTTTGGTTCTTTTTTTTTCAATGAAAAAAAGAACAATGCCCAACTCATCCACCAACTTCGAAATCTAAAACGAATCCTTTATCAAAAAAAGACAATCAAATTAAATTTACTTGATTGTCTTTTTTTTGGAAAAAAATAAACACTCAAAATCCTTTGATTTCTATCCAACCTATCTATTTTTGCCAAATCCTTTGAACAATTCGAAGAGATGTTAATGTGTTGATAATCAAGTGAATAAGATTTTACAATTGAAAAAATAATTTTAAAAAAATATGTACCCAAATCTATCCTACTTACTCCATGATTTAATCGGAACAGATCCAGATAATTGGACTTCGATTTTTCAAACGTTTGGATTATTTATGGCGCTAGCATTTTTGTCAGCTGCTTGGAATTTGTACGCCGAATTGAGACGAAAAGAAAAGCAAGGTATTTTCACCTTCACACCTCAAAAAGTAAGGATTGGAGAACCGGTCAAACCGGTGGATATAGCTATTAATGGAGTTATTGGATGCTTAGTTGGATTCAAATTATTATACATTGCACAAAATTTTGAAATCGTAAAAAGTGATATGCCAGGTACTGTTTTCTCCACTACAGGAAGTATGGTCGGCGGAATACTCGGACTTTTACTTTTTGCTGGATATAAATATTGGGAACAGAATAGTGAGAAATTAGAAAAACCCATTGATAAAATAGTGAAGATTTTTCCAAGTGATCGAACTGGAGATATCACCGTCGTAGCAGCCATAACAGGTTTGCTCGGTGCTAAGATTTTTGCTCTAATCGAAACGCCTGATGCATTTTTGAAAGATCCGATTGGACAACTTTTTTCAGGAAGTGGACTAGCCATTTATGGAGGTTTGATCGGCGGAGCTATCGGAGTGATTTCATATATTAAATGGAAGAAAATCTCAGTTCCGCATTTTGCAGATGCCGTTGCCCCTGGGTTAATTTTATCCTACGGAGTTGGAAGAATGGGCTGTCAATTGTCAGGAGACGGCGATTGGGGAATACCCGTCAAAACAGCAGAGTATGATTATAGCGAAGCCCCCGGATGGTTGTCATGGGCACCTGATTGGGTTTGGTCATCGACTTATCCTCACAATGTAAATATGGATGGAATCAAGATAGCTGATTATCCTTGGCAATATAATACACAATTGGCTGAACCTGTTTTTTCCACCCCGATTTGGGAGATAGCTGCATCGTTTGCCATTTTTGGAATACTATGGGCGATCAGAAAAAGGATAACAATTCCAGGAGTCCTGTTTTGTATTTACTTAATTTTCAATGGACTTGAAAGATATTGGATTGAAGGATATAGAGTGAATGATCGATATGATTGGTTGCCTTTCAGTTGGACTCAGGCAGAGTTAATTGCAGTAATGTTGATGACCTTAGGAGTTGTGTTAGGCTTTTATCTTTGGAGAAAAAATAAATCAGCAGTAGTAGCGTAAAAGAAAGCATCTTCCTTTATTTTATCAAAACCCCGCTTCGCACTAAGTTTGTGAAGCGGGGTTTTGATTTTCTTTAGATTAAGAAATAAACATATTGGAATGGAAAAAATATGAGATGGCTTTCCAATAATGTATTTATTTAGATTTAAAATATTAATTTCATATCTCTATTTAAACGTTTCATCTTCCATATTTTACCTTTTGGAACGATCCTAAAAATAGTTTATCCCTAAAACTAGAATAAATATCTGCTTCGAAAACTTCAATAATTAGACCTTCGAAAACAACTTAAATTAACTTTTCTTGAGAGAAAAAAGAAATTATTTATTACTTGTAATATTAATGTTAATTGCTTCACCAGTTGGAGCAAAAAAATATTCTATTGAAGAAATCAACTCCGAATATATTCTGACTGACCACCTCGAAATTTTTCAAGATAAAACGGGTGAGTTAACCTTTGAAGATATTAAAGATTCCTCGTTATCATTTTCCCCTTTTCAAAATTGGACTGCTGATTTTTTGCCAGAAGAAATTTATTGGGGGAAAATCGAATTGGCTAATCAACTTCCAGAAAATGGTGATTATTCGGAATGGGTGCTTCATTTTTCACTAATATTTACCGATATAAAAATCTATGTGGAAGATTCAAAAGGGCAAGTACAAAATTACCAAACTGGTTTTTTTGTACCAACTCATCAAAAATCCTTTGTACCAACTTCCAAGCAGAACATTGTCAAGATTCAGATTCCTGCAGGAGAAACAGTTACTTTTTATTTTCGCACGGAAAATAAAAGAAAATTCATCGCTCCAAAATTTGATCTAACCTTACAGCACTCCACTTCTTTTTTTTCAAAGCTAGCCAAAGAGAAACAGCAAAATGGAATGTACTTTGGATTTGTTGTGATGATGCTGGTCTATAATTTATTCTTATTTTTTTACGCAAGGGATAGAGCTTATCTATATTATTCTACTTATATATTTGGAATTACCTTCTTTTCATTATACAACTCTGGAGACTTAGCAGACTTCATGAGAGATTGGTTCTTATATGAAAAGCCTCAATTGATTTATTTTTTCAAGCCTTTTGCCTATATCACTTTTATGGGGTATTTGACTTTTGTACGTTCATTTTTAGACCTAGAAACGTTACTACCTACCTGGGATAGAATTTTTAAAATATTCTCTTATATCACGATTCCAGTAATTATTGCTGACTATTATCTGATGTGGTATTCTAACTTCAGCTATAATATTGCTGATATTCCTGCGGTATTTTATGCCCTTACATTTTTGGTAATATGTTTTTCTGTTTTGATCCCTATTTACAAAACCAAAGATAGAAAAGGACTCTTCATTATTGCAGGTTTTTCCCTGATGGGGCTAGGTTTATTGGCTACCATCTGGATGAGAATACAATCTGTTGACTTTTCAGTAGTCTATTTTCGGATAGGAACTATTTTAGAAATTATCATTTTCTCTTTGGGGATGGCATATCGACAAAAAGAAGTAGAAGACGAAAAACGAAAAGGAGATTTTGAATTGGAAAAGGCTAAAATCCTCCAGGATATCGAACATCAAGAAGCGGAACGTCTCAAGGAGTTAAGTAATCTAAAATCTCGATTGTACACCAATATCACGCACGAATTTCGAACACCCTTGACCGTCATCATGGGAATGACGGAAAGTATAGAAGGACACGAGGAGGCTAAAGAAATGATCCAGAGGAATAGTAATAATTTGCTGAGACTGATCAATCAAATTTTAGATTTGAGTAAAGCGGAGTCTGGAAATTTAAAATTGAACATGGTTCAAGCAGACATCATCATTTTTTTACAATACTTGACAGAGTCTTTTCATTCCATGGCAAATGCCAAGGATATCCAACTTACCTTTTATTCAGAGGAGAAAGAAATAATTATGGATTTTGATGAGCAAAAAATCCAACATATCATTTACAACCTTTTATCCAATGCAATAAAATATACGCCAATAAAAGGAAAAATTGTTTTCCATGTAAAAAAGGAGAATGATAAACTGTGTTTAAAAGTAAAAGACAATGGACAAGGAATTTCAGCCAAAGATCAACCTTTTATTTTTGATAGGTTCTATCAAGTGGATCAATCAAGTGCGGGGAAAATAGATGGGGTAGGAATTGGATTAGCTTTGACCAAAGAATTGGTTGAGTTTTTAAATGGTGAAATTTTATTGGAAAGTGAATTGGGAGAGGGAAGCGAATTTATTATTTATTTACCAATTCATCGCTCCGAAAAAACGCAAGATCATAAGATTAATATGATAGAGGAGGAACGGAACATTGAAAAAGAAAAGAAAGAGGTTCCTCAATTTGATACGGAATTAATTGACTTAAATTTTGAAAAAAATGAAATTCCTCAGCTCTTGCTAGTGGAAGATAATGAAGATGTAATCACTTATATTAAAAGCTGTATCAGCGAAGATTATAAAGTAGAAGTTGCTCATGATGGTCAAGAGGGAATCGAAAAAGCATTGGAATTGATTCCTGACATCATTATAAGTGATTTGATGATGCCTAAGAAAAATGGCTTTGAAGTGTGCAAATTTTTAAAGCAAGATGAGAAAACGAGTCACATCCCAATTATTTTGTTGACTGCCAAAGCTACTCAAGAGGATAAAATCGAAGGCCTTGAAATGGGGGCTGATGCTTATATCATGAAGCCATTTCAGAAGCAAGAATTGAAAACTAGATTAAAAAAATTAATCGAAAATAGAACAATCCTTCAAACAAAATATAAAGACAACTTAACTAAAGTATCCAAAAAGAGAACTAATGTCGAAGATAATTTTTTACAGAAAGTAATTCAAATCTTGAAAAAGGAACTGGATAATCCCAATTTTTCGGTAGTAGAATTAAGTAAAGAAATGCACCTGAGTTCTACTCAGATGTATCGGAAATTAAAAGCTTTAACTGGCCTACCTCCCAATAAATTTATTCGTCGTTATAGACTGCAAAGTAGTTTAGAATTGCTTCAAAATTCATCTATGAATATCGCTGAGATAGCTTATCTGGTTGGTTTTAGTGATCCGAATTATTTTTCAAGAGCCTTCTCAGAGGAGTTTGGTAAACCACCGAGTGAAGTTCGTAAGTGATTGATTATCAGTAGTATAGATATTTATATTTAGTCAGAAAGTCAAATATGTGCTATACATTACATGATTTGTGAAGATTTAAAAGCCAAAAACGGTCTATATTTGAGCACCTAGCAGGTACTTTTATTGGATTTTATCAAAATCTAAATAAAAACAATAGTAACCCCACCCTAATCCTCTTAGTCTACCTCATCACGCCAAGATAGAGAAATAAGGCTAAGAGGTTTTTTTATGCTTCCTATTAAGTTCTAAACTAAACCTACTGCTTTTGCCATTCCAATGACTATAGATTTATAATCTTGATTTTTCTTTTTGCAACATCCTTCGATTGAATTGCAATGGGAACAAAGATTATTTTAAAGATACCAATTTAAAATAATTGATTTTTTTTAAATAAAATTAAAATTATAAATAGCTGAAAATCAGTCGTTTATGAGTAAGTGTAAGTTTTGTTTGAAAAAAAATAAAAATTGCTGGAACTATTTGACTGCTTTGATTGGTTTAATATTTCGAATTTGATAAACAAAACAAATTTAATTTTCAAAAGATGTTACAAAATACATTACATATCATTTTTAATTTACCTTCCAAACGGACAAATAATCCGAGTCTGGATTCGTGGGACAATGTCGAATGCATTGCCATAGATCAACTC
>CAYGRM010000436.1:0-5268 GCA_964352225.1 uncultured Saprospiraceae bacterium
TTTTAATTCTTGGATGCTTTTTAGTTATTTCATGTTCTAAGAAAAATAAGGTAGTGGTTGCTCCATCACCATCTTATGATATTGAAGAAAATTCTGCCATCTCAGATGAAAAGGTGATTAAGGAGAAATCGCCATCTACCATTGTTGAACTTCCAAAAGTATATCGAATAGTCACCTTGCAAAAAACAGGTTGCTATGGGCAATGCCCTGACTTTGAATTTATTTTACAATCGAATGGAGAGGCAACTTATATTGGGAAAAAAAATGTCCCTCGCGTTGGAAAATATACCGCTCGAGCTCATCCAGGATTTATGTTTTATATAAAAAATAAAATAAACGAGGGGGAATTTTTTAAAATGTCGACCATTTATCCAGCCAATAATAAGATTATTGAAGATCTTCCGGATACATATATAATGGTGAGTGATGAGGTTCATCAAATTATTATTAGAAATAATCATGATGCTCCAAGTGAATTAATCGTATTTCAAAACAGAATTGAAAAGATGATTGAAGAGTTAGAATGGAAGAAGAAGTAGATGAGTTAACGTCTTTGGTTCCATAATTTCCAAATCCGTAAAAGTAATGTTACAGCCAAAAGGATTACTAATGGAATATATTCATTAGAGCCACGAAGTACGCTTTTCACATAACTAATTATAAAAATTAACCAAATCCAATATCCTCCTGCGGTGTGCAAAATTTTCCAGCTTTTGTTGGATATTTTTTTTGCAAAAAATGGAAAAGAGGTCAAAAGCATCAACACCAAAAATAAATAGACTAATCCTCCAGCCAACAAAGAAGTCGTTGCTGCTCTTTCAAAAACAGGATGAAAATACATTTGTAACAATACGAGAAATGCTAAATGTACTAAGTGCATTAAGGCAAATGAAATTCCCCAAAATTTTCGATTCATGAAAATCCACCAAGAGAAAGAATTTTTAACCCAAGCATGAAAGGCTGAAGCTCCAAATGCCAGACAAAACAAAATTCCACTCATTCTAGCAGTTAGCCTTATCGCAAGTCGATTACTTTCTTCATTAAATCCTAGCGAATAAAAAATACCAAGGAATAAAACAATTGAAAAAAGAGTAATTACTTTTACAATATCCCATGCCCAGATTCCTCGACTTTCCATATTTTGTTTATTTTTTTTCATAAAAAAGAATATAAGGTATTGATTATCAGTTGTTTAGTGATTTTCTAAAATAAAAATTACTTTCTGCCCAACCTTTAATAAATAATCCTCGTGAAGGTAAGTAACAAGGATAATTTCAATCAATTTAAAAATTAATCAACAAAGAACATGAAAAAAATAATTTTTACGATCACTCTTATTTTAGGATATCTTTCCGCACAGGCAAATTTTGATAATTATGGCCCAGATTCACTTTGCGCCGTTACTATTGATACCATTCAAAATGGAGCTTGCCTGCAAGCTAATCCAACAGGAACTGCTCCCTTTACGTATGAGTGGAGTGATAGTAGTTTCACTAGTTCAACGTGTATTACTCCAATTTTTAATACTTATTGCGTTACAGTAACAGATGCAACGGGATGTGTTGCAGTTGCTTGCTCCAATAACAATGTACCAAATTGTAACGTATGGGTAGATGTAATTCAAGATTCTTTAGGATATACCTTAACTGCAAATTCATCAGGTACTCCAGGATATACTTATGCATGGAGCAATAGTAATTTAAATACTCAATCCATAAGTATAACTGTTTCAGGAACATTTTGTGTAACGGTAACTGATGCCGATGGGTGTTCAGATTCTGCTTGTGTTACGGTTTTGGTCAATACCAATAATAATTGCTCGGTAAGTATTTCAGCTGTATTGGGTTCTAATTGCTTAGAGGCAAATCCAACTGGTACAGCGCCTTACACTTATTATTGGAGCGACGGAAGTACTTCAAATATATTCTGTTCGAATAATGTTCCCACAGATTCTACTTGTGTGACGATAACTGATGCTAATGGTTGTGTTGCTACCGCTTGCGTAATATTTAATAATGGGCCGGATTGTGATGTTGTAATAAATCAAGATGGAAATTCCATTAGCGCTAATGCTACTTCCAATAATCCTAATCAAATTATCAACTATTCTTGGTCAACGGGAGAGACCTCACAAACTATTACACCTCCAGGAGATGGAGATTATTGTGTAACTATTTCGGATGGAAATGGATGTACGGCTGATGATTGCTATTATTTTTATGCAGACACCTCTGGTACTTGTGAGGTCTCGATTTATTTAGTTGGTTCTGATTTATACTCCTACGCTACTAGTCCAAATTCTAATCAATTTACCTATGAATGGTCAACTGGAGCAACAACTCCAAACATTGGGCCTGTTTCTTCTGGAACTTATTGCTTGACTGTAACCGATGGAACAGGATGTACTGTTTCAACCTGCTATACAATTTTAGTTTCTGATTCGATCGAAGGTTATATTAATCTAGATTCCATTTCGACTGGGGGAGGATGGATTAATAATGGTGTAAATAATTTTAAAGTTTACCTGATTGAGCATGATGTGGCAGCTGGAACTTTAACTGCTTTGGATAGTCAAATTGTAACTTCTACACCAAATACTTGGGGAGCGTATTACTCTTTTTCAGGAGTGGCTGATGGTAATTATTTGGTGAAAGCTGCGATTGAAGTTGGATCAGATCAATATGACAATTATTTACCTACGTATTATGTGGATGTTTTATATTGGAATGAGGCAACTAACATTACAGTACCTGGAAATGTTAATGCACTTTATAATATAGATATGGTTTCAGGAACGAACCCAGGAGGCTTTGGATTTATTGGTGGGTTGATTAGTGAAGGAGCTAATTTAACTTCAGGACAAGTTGAAACAAGGGGAGAAGGAGATCCGTTAGAAAATGTAAGTGTATTGTTGTTGACTGAAAATGATGTACCAATTACTCATACCATAACTGATGACCAAGGGATGTTTGAGTTTCCAGATTTAGCTTGGGGGACTTACAAAGTAGTGGTTGAAGTGTTAGGGAAAGAACAAGGAATTAAGTTTATCACAATAGGCGCAAATAATCCTAATGGGAATGTAAATTTTGAGGTCAATGAATCTTACGTTACGAAAATTGAAGATGTTTTAAACGGAGCATCACTTAAAGTTTTCCCTAATCCAGTTGATGAAAATATGACTATTCAGGTTGAAATTCGTAAAAATACGAACTTGAATATTTCCGTAATTAACTTGTTAGGAAAAGCAATAATTTCGGATAATCAAGATTTGAACGAAGGAATTCAAACGATGAATATCAATTTGGATAATCTTCCTTCTGGGATTTACTTTTTAAATTTGAGCGATGGACAAGAAACTATTTCTCATAAAATTATGAAAAAATAAATTGAATGGATTAAGGATTAATCTAGTGTGTTATAATATTTTACCATCATCTAGATAATCCTTAATCCTTAATTTATAATCAAAATACCTAATTAAAAACCAACCTAATACTCAATGAAAATTAGCGCTCAATTATTGGCAGATTGCCAACGGGGTGACCGACGTGCTCAATTTCAACTTTACCAAAGTTGTTTTAGCACGTTAATGAGCGTAGGTATGCGATATAAAAAAGATGAATCAGAATCTGCCGCAGTTGTGAATACAGCATTCTTGAAAATCTTAAAAAACCTAGACAAGTATCAACCTAATGTTCCTTTCCAAGCATGGATTCGAAGAATTATGATCAACACGGTGATTGATGAGTTTAGAAAAAATAGAAAAGTAAGAGAGCTAATGGAGCATACTGATTTTGAGGATTATCATAATCATGATGACTTGGTGACCTTAAATATAGCGGATTTGAATTTTGATGCCGAAGAGTTAGAAGCAATGATCAAACGACTACCTCCCGTGAGCCAAAAGGTATTTAATCTTTTTGCGATTGATGGATTTAGTCATAAAGAAATAGGAGCGATGTTAGAAATTTCAGATGGAACCTCCAAATGGCATTTGTCATTTGCTCGAAAAAAATTAAAAGAATTTATTGAAGCTGCTACGAAGGAGGAGGTGCAAAGAAAAGCACATTGATGTTGTAATTAGTTGATTATCAGTTTTTTATGATGTAAAAATCGAAGTAAGAATTTTTTAAAAGTTAAGATATGGAAAATAATTTCGACAAATTTTTTAAGAACAAGCTCGAACATAGAGAGTTTGAGATGAAACCCGAATACTGGGAAGGGGCTGAGGCGTTGATTGATGCGGATGCAAGAGGTCGTAATTGGCGAAGGTTTTTCTTATGGTTTGGTTTGGTTATGATTACGAGTTTAGCAATATTTTTTGTTTGGAAAAATGATAATTCTAATGATTTAGTAGGAAAAGAAAAAACATCAAATACAACTCTTGATCACTCATTAACCAAGGAGTTAAAAGAGGTTGTAAATAGTAATAAAACACTTGAAGATGATTTAATGATTACGGATAATGGTCAAGGACAATTTTCTGAAAATGAAGATTCAAGTAACGATGTAAATGTATTGTTGGAAAACACCCAAACAATAAAAAATAATCAAAATAAAATACCACTTCAGTCTAAAATAGAAACGACTAATACCACTTCACCTAACTTAAATCAACCTAACTTTTTGAATACAATTCCTTCTTCGGAAGGAAGAAAAAGTAGTAACAAAAATTTGAACACCGAAGGATTGCCAAATAATAACAATACTTCTACAAAAAATACAACTAGTGGTGATCTTCCAATTATTACCTTGGATGATTCTAAATCCAATAAGAATAAAGTCCCTTTTATTGAAGAAGTTACTTCTTTCCAGAAAGATGAATTTTCACAAAAAGAAAAAGAAGCTACTGTTCAACCAATTGCTTCTAACTCAACGATTTTACTTCCTTTTTTAGAAATGTTTTTGGCTAATAATAAAAAGGTAGAAGAGATAGATTTAAACTCAGTTTGGACTTATAATCTACCTAGAAATAAATTCACCTTTGGCGGCTTTGGAGGTGCAGTTGGATATCCTTTAGTAGAAAATAGTTCTGAAACACCATTTATTGGTTTTAAAGCTGGTTTCATATTTGAACGAAATTTTCAGATGGGAAAAGCAAATATGGCTCTAGGAACAGAATTAACTTACCATTATCGAAGTGGAAATTTTGTGGCAACCAAACAGAACGAGGTCGCTAGATACAGTTTTGGAAGAAGCGTTGCGCAAGCTAACTTAACTCCTGAGAATTTACATTATTTAGAAATCCCTCTTTATTTAAAATATCAA
>CAYGRM010000437.1:0-5258 GCA_964352225.1 uncultured Saprospiraceae bacterium
AAAATAAATTCTAATTTGAGGTCGCAAATATAATTGAAATTTTAGGTTGATAAATAGTAAATTCGATTTTTTATAAAATTTTTAATAAAATATAAATTATGAGTCAAAACCGAGAATTCGATATCATTTTTTGGGGAGCAAGTGGTTTTACCGGAAGGTTGGTTGCTGAGTATATGTTACAAAAATACGGCGCAAATGGTACCGTAAAATGGGCAATGGGCGGCCGAAATGCTGTAAAATTAGAAGGTATTCAAAAAGAATTAGGTGCTGAAGATATTCCACTAGTTATTGCCGATAGCAAAAAGATGGATACGCTTGAGCGAATGGTGCAACGAACAAAAGTGATTTGTACAACTGTTGGACCCTATGCTCAATATGGTTCACCTCTCGTGGAAGCTTGCGTCAAGCACCAAACTGATTATTGCGATCTTACTGGCGAAGTACAATGGATGCGAAAAATGATTGATCAGCATCAGAAAGCTGCTGAGGCCAACGGAACTCGAATAGTCCATACTTGTGGTTTCGATTCTATTCCTTCAGATATGGGTGTTTATTTTTTACAAAAAAAATCAAAAGAGCTCACAGGGGAATATTGTCAAAAAATTAAGCTCAGAGTAAAAGCTATGAAAGGAGAGATGAGCGGAGGTACTTATGCGAGTTTGAGTAATGTTTTAGTCGAAGCGGAAAAAGATAAATCAATTTATGCTACATTATTTAATCCGTATGGATTGAATCCTCAAGGAAAACAAAAGGGGAAGGATGGCGAAGATTTGAAAAGTGTAGAATTCGATCAGGACGCAAAATCGTGGATTGCACCTTTTATCATGTCAACGATAAATACTCGAGTAGTTAGACGAAGTCATGCGCTACAAGATTTTCCTTACGGACAAGATTTTCAATACGACGAAGCAATGTTGACTGGTCCTGGTTTCTCAGGAAGAGCAAAGGGGATGATGTTGCTGATGGGGACAGGCTTGATGATGTCTGCAAAACCAGATTCTTTTTTGAGAAATACCATGAATCGATTTTTACCAAAACCGGGTGAAGGGCCATCGAAGGAAAAACGAGAAAGTGGTTTTTATAAAATGTTACTTATTGGAAAATTGGCTGATGGTACTTTGATTCAAGGAAGTGTGACGGGGGATCGAGATCCAGGTTATGGTTCCACGAGTAAAATGTTGGCAGAAAGTGCGGTTTGTTTGGCATTAGATAAAGCTAAAACACCAAAAGTTGCTGGTATTTTGACACCATCGGTTGCGCTTGGAGATGCATTATTAGAAAGATTGGAGGAGAATGCTGGGTTGCAATTTAAAATTTACGAAAAAAAGTAGTCAGGTAACAGGTTGGTCGCGGTGCTCCCTAGTTAGGAGTCAAGTGCTATTTTGTACTCCCATAATTTGAATTTGGTATTTTAATCTTGGGAAGAACACGAAGCAAAGCGACCAACCTGAAAACTGATTTCTAAAAAAAGAAAAACATGAAACAAAAGGATTACTTCCAAGATCACATGCCAGGTAATGTGTGCTTTGGTTGCGGAAGAAGCAATCATGATGGATTAAAAATTAGTAGCTATTGGGAAGGTGATGAGTCGGTTTGTATTTGGGAGTCGCAAGAGAAATATCAAGGATGGAAAGGTATTTTGAATGGAGGAATTTTAGCGACCTTAATTGATTGTCATACGATGTGTACGGCTATGGCAGCAGCCTATCAGGCTGAGCATCGAACCTTGGAAAGCCAGCCAGTTTATCGATATGCAACGGGAACTATTTCTGTGAAATATTTGAAGCCGACTTTGAATACCAAACCAATCGAACTACGCGCAAAAGTTAAAGAAATAAAAGGGAGAAAAGTTGTGATGTCCTGCATTGCAAAGTCTGATGGTGAAATTACTGCAGAAGCGGAAATAATTGCCATTCGAGTTTTTGATAGTAGTAAAGATGAGGCAAGTATTTTTGGATAAATAAGCAGAAGATCTAATGGGCTTTTATGTTTAAAAAAGTAACCTCCTAGTTTCCCACTAGGAGGTTCTGGAGGAAAATTATTATTCTATCACTTTCCTGTTCAACTGAGTTTTTAATCATTTGGTTTAAAAAAAATCCAACTCCCAACTGAATCATTGGGAGAGGATCTTTCTTGATTTTGGGGTTAATGGTTTTCATAGTTAAGCTACTTTAAATAAGTAGATAATATTTTTAAATCCATTAATTTTGGATAAGGCAAATTTAGAATAGCATCACTATTCTGAATAGTACAAATCTTACAAATACCAGCACAATCCATTCATTTTTATTAATAAAGCCTTGTAAATCAATAATTTACAAGGCTTTTAAAAAATAATTTTCATCTCATGCTTATTCAGCAGCTACTTCCATTAAGCTATTTTCACCTTAGGTTAAGGAAGACAATCGGTTATATTTTTTTGATGACTTCATTTCAGGTGCTTCCTGTGTTTTTAAATTATCCTGTTTTGATTCTTTCAAAAGATGATTTATACATACCAATATGCCCAAGCAAGAAGTACTAGTTGCAAAGGTAATCGTAACCAAAGAAACCACGTCTTGATTTTCATTCCAGCTCCTTTGGAAGTCAGCATATAGACATTGGCGGGGAAAACGGCAATCAACAATAAAATAATTCCTATAGCTGCAGCCGATCGAGTTTGTGGAATGAGTAAACCAATTCCTCCGGCGATTTCAGCAACACCAACAATAATGTTGATTGTTTCTTTCCAAGGTTGTAAAAAGGGAGGAGTGATTTTATGAAAAAACCACGCTTTTTTAAAATGAGAGTATCCGGCATAGATATAAAAAAATGCCATTGGGAAAAGCAAAATTTCTTTGATTGACATGAGTTGGATTTTTCGTGAAAGATAAAAAATTGAAAGTAGAGAAGTATTTTTAAAAATCCCTTAAATTGAGTTAACTTTTCCTTTTAATTTTTTTCAAAATAAAATCCCTTCTAAACCAGTTTTATATTCGTAAAAACAAATAATGTTTTCGATGAAAAAAGTATACTTATTTTTTCTTTTGTTGACGAGTTCAACTTTTATTTTGGCGCAAGGCGAAAAGGCAGATGCAAACCTGGTTTATGACGATGCGGTGTATGTAAATTATATAAAAACAGTAAATCTTCATGCTCCTGGAATTGTGATGGGCAGTCCGATTCTTCAATTAGGAAGTGGATCATTAACCTTATCATTTGATGATTTGGAAGGAGATGCACGAGAGTATATATATTCGGTGGTGCATTGCAATGCAGATTGGACCCCTTCCAACTTGACTGAGTTAGAATATATGGAAGGATATAATGATGAGCGAATTGAATATACTGAGTTTTCTATTAATACTTTAGTCAACTATACTCATTATCGTTTAGATTTTCCGAATGAAAATATTCGGTTTACGAAGTCAGGAAACTATTTATTGAAAGTATATGATAATGAAGATGATCGATTTTTGGTTTTGACCAGACGATTCATGGTTGTTGAGCCAACGTTTACACTTTCAAGTGGTTTGGCTTTACCGTCTTCTATTGTGAAAAAATCAAGAACTCATCAAGAACTTGATTTCGTGATTAGGCATAAAGGATTCACGATTAACAGTCCGAGGAAAGAAGTCCAAGTTGTGGTGATGCAAAATGGGAGATGGGATAACGCCATCAAAGATATTGCTCCACAGTACATTAGAAAAGAACAGTTGACTTATGAGTTTTTGGATAAAATAGTTTTTCCAGCAGGGAAAGAATTCAGGTTTGTAGACATTAGATCATTACGATATGATGGTGGAGGCGTAAGAGGAATAGAGGAATATCAAGATGGATATGATGTAACTTTATTTATGGATGAGTCACGTAGCGATGAGGAATATTACAATCGTATAGACATTAATGGTGGGTTTGTTATTGGGAATCTTGAAAATTCTCAAGGGAGTAATGTTTCCTTTTTTGATGGAGAGTCAGCTGAAGATCGTTCTGCAAAAGTTGAATTCCTTCGACAAGAATTAATGGCAAATCGAGAGTCTAATAATATCAGAAGTGATTATGCGAATGTGTTATTTTCGATAAAAAGAAATGAACCGTTTTATGATAAGGATGTCTACCTTTTTGGCGCCATGAGCGATTGGCAAATAAAAGAAGAATTTAAAATGACCCATCAGCCTGCGGTGAATGCTTACGTTGCAGACATTCTTTTAAAGCAAGGTTTTTATAATTATGCTTATGTAACCGTTCCAAAAGAAGGCGATAAAATTCCAAATATGAGTGAACTTGAAGGTGATTGGTTTGAAACAGAAAACCAATATACCATCCTGGTTTATTATCGCCCATTTGGTGGGAGGTATGATCGACTCATGGGAACATTTAATATAAATTCTTTTAGACAATAGGATTTTATTCATCAGTATTTGGGGCATCTTCTCCAAACCAACTTGCGTACATCACATAATTATTGGCGATTCTTCCGATGTAATGTTGGAAGGTTTCGGGAGTTAATGCCTTTACCTTTTTAGCGGGAACACCTGCGTAAATAAATCCTGATTCCAAATGTGCTTTTTCTAAAACGACTGCACCTGCTGCAATCAAAACATTGGATTCTACTACCGCGTCATCCATCACTATTGCCCCCATTCCAATTAATACATTATCGGAAACCTGGCAGCCATGCACAATCGCATTATGCCCTACGGAAACATTATTTCCCAAAATGGTCTTGGTTTTTTGATATGTGCAATGAATGACCGCACCATCTTGAATATTAACTTTGTTGCCAATGACGATGCTGTTTACATCGCCTCTGACAACTGCATTGAACCAAATGCTACAGTCGTCACCCGTTACGACATCACCAACGATAGTTGCATTTTCTGCAATAAAAACATTTTTACCGAAGGTGGGAGAAACTCCTTTTACTGGTTTTATTAAAGCCATATTTTGTAGTTATGTAGCGGGACTTTTCAATTCCCGTATTTGTATTTAATTTAGTTTTACGGCACTCTGGAGAGTACCGCTACGATTATTTTTTCTTTTTATATAATCCATCAAAAATACTTGTCTAGGTTTTTTCATTATCTTTTTTAGGGGAGATCTGCGCATTCATTTTTCCAAGAAAAAAAATAAAAATCAAAAAAAGGAAAGTTTTGGTAGGGTTTCATATTTTTGTTTTTTATAAATGAGGAAATAACTCACGGTTGTGAATTTTATTTAAAAGACATTTTTAAATGTAATGAAGTTGCTTTTTCTAAAAAACGCTAAATTAGATGATA
>CAYGRM010000438.1:0-5244 GCA_964352225.1 uncultured Saprospiraceae bacterium
GGTCGTTGAGCATGAAGAAGACATTATTAAAAATTGTGATTACCTCATCGACATGGGACCTGAAGCAGGAATTCATGGAGGAGAAGTTGTTTTCGCAGGTGATTACAAAGATATTTTCACTCTTGCGAAAGATAGTTTGACCACCGCTTACATGAGTGGTCGAATGGAAATTCCTGTTCCTAAAATTCGTAGGAAATTTACTGATGCCATTGAAATAAAAGGTGCTCGTCAAAATAATTTAAAAAATGTGGATGCGAAATTTCCCCTCAATACTTTGACGGTTGTGAGTGGTGTCTCAGGTTCGGGAAAAACGACTTTGGTCAAACAAATTTTATATCCTGCCTTGAAAAGACACTTGGGAGAACCCTATCCAATTGCGCCAGGAACGCATGATGAATTGACTGGAAGTTTGAAAAGAATTACTCAAGTCGAAATGGTGAATCAAAATCCAATTGGCAAATCTTCTCGTTCCAACCCAGTTACCTATGTCAAAGCTTACGACACCATTCGTGCATTGATGGCAAATCAGCAGCTTTCAAAAATTCGAGGTTATCAACCTAAACATTTTTCCTTCAACGTTGATGCTGGTCGTTGCGAAAGTTGCAGCGGCGACGGAGAGCAAGTAGTAGAAATGCAATTCCTTGCTGATGTAAGATTGGAATGTGAAGAATGTAAAGGAAAACGATTCAAAGCTGAAATTTTGGATATCAAATACAAGGATAAAGATATTTATGAAATCCTAGACTTGAGTATTGAAGAAGCGCTTGATTTTTTTGCTGATGCAAAAGATGTAGTAAAAAAAATCCAACCTCTTTATAATGTCGGATTAGGATATATCAAATTAGGGCAGTCCTCTTCTACCCTTTCGGGTGGTGAAGCGCAACGAGTGAAGTTGGCTTCTTTTTTAACCAAAGAAAGAACGACTGAAAAGATTCTTTTTATTTTTGATGAGCCGACCACAGGTTTGCATTTTCATGATATTCAAAAATTATTGGATGCCTTAAATGCTTTAGTCGAAAAAGGTCATACCGTGCTCGTCGTAGAACATAATATGGAAATCATCAAATCTGCTGATTGGGTAATCGACCTCGGCCCAGATGGCGGTAAAGGAGGTGGGAACTTAGTTTTCCAAGGAACACCTGAAGACCTGATAAAAGTAAAAGAAAGTTTTACTGGAAAATACTTGAAGGAGAAATTGTAGATGTCTCTTTTTCAACTTTAGTCCTTTCAGGTTTTAAAAATCTGAAAGGACTTTTTTTACTATAATCGATGCCTTATGATATCGTTTGAATATTATTAATAGTAGCCCTCTAATCTTTAGATTTATTTATTAATTTTAGAAACTGTTTCAATCTTTTATTAAAAAAATTATTGAATTCACTCATAATTTTAACAACAAAAAATGTATCATCATTTTTACATTAAATTTCTAGCAGCTCTATTTACTTTCTTTCTTTTTCCCTATCATAATTCAGCGCAAAATAATTTGAATGAAGAATTAGGTATCTTATTTCAAAATTGGGAACATTTCCAAGACAAAGGAGATTTAGATAGAGCTATCGAGCAAGTAGAAAAAGCTTTTGAGTTAGCTCAAAAAAATAACTTAGAAGAGTCCATGGCATTGGCTCTAAATCGACAAGGAAAATCTTTACTTAAAAAAAACAAACGTGTCAATAAAAGCCAAAAACTAGCAGAGGAGAAATTCAAGAATAGCCTCTACTACTCAACTAATAGCAAAAATTCAAAATTGCAAATCGATAATTTGGAACAATTAATCTGGTTAGCAAAACAACAAAATGATGCACAAAAAATCGTGGTGTATTCTGGCCAAATTGACCGGATAAAAAAACTAGAAAAAACAACTGCTCAAAATGAAACGCTATCTAAAAAGAAAGAATTTTTAGAAGTAGAACTCGACGAGTTAGCTATTCAAAAAGAACAATTAGCCATTCAAAAAAATACCCTCTCTCAAAAGATAAGGTCTCTCACTCAAACTCAACTAGAATCAGAGTTATTAATAGCGCTACAAAAAAACCAAGTAGATTCTTTTCGTTTTGAAAACCTTAAAGACTCTCTTTTACTAGAAAAAAATAATTCGATCCTGACCGAACAAGCTTCAAAATTAGAATTACAACAAAGTCAAATTGAATTACATAATTCCCAGCGTAACCTAATACTTGCCTTGATAGCGATCATTGGACTAATCGCTATTGGAGCAATCATTCGATATTCAGAAATAAAAAAACATAATAAGATTCTCTATTCCAAAAATGAAATCATCGAAGAGGAACGAAAAAAGTCAGAGCAATTACTTCTAAATATTTTACCTGCGGTCGTTGCCAATGAATTAAAAACGAATGGAGTTGCCGTAGCAAAAAGACATGAGCACGCTACCGTCTTCTTTTCTGATTTCAAAAATTTCAGTCAAATTGCTAAATCACTTTCTCCAGAAAAATTAGTGTTTCAATTAGATTTACATTTTAAAGCTTTCGATGAAATCATTGAAAAATATAGTATCGAAAAAATTAAAACTATTGGAGATGCATACATGTGTGTAAGTGGCTTACCTGAGAAGAATCCAAATAATGCCTTGGATATCATAAATGCTGCCTTAGAAATACAAGCCTATCTTAACGAATTGAAAAAGGAAAAATTAAAAAAAGGACAACCTTATTTTGAAGCAAGAATTGGTGTCCATACTGGCCCTTTAGTCGCGGGAGTAGTTGGTTCTAAAAAATTTGCTTACGATGTTTGGGGAGATACGGTTAATATTGCTGCTCGGCTAGAGTCCAAGGGTGAGGTGGGAAAAGTGAATATTTCTCACTCTACTTACAAATTAGTCAAAGGAAAATACAACTGTATTCCAAGAGGAAAAATTCCAATAAAAAATAGAGGAGAAATTGAAATGTATTTTGCTGAAGTAAAATAATTGAGCGGGAAGCGTACACATCTTTCCACTTAATTATTTTTTATTGCCGATATTTAAACTCTATTTCTTTCCCTCCATTAATGATGAAATTTCGAATAAAATCTTCGTCATTTATTGATCCACTTTCACTTTGCAATTTGGATAAATATTTTTCAAAAAAAGAAAGCGTCTCTTGGAAGTTCATTTTCCAACCTTCTCCTTCTATCTTAGAAAATTGAACCTTGGATTGAATATACGTATAATCCTTTGGATTGACTTTATAATTAATAACAGCAATGGCAAGCCTATCATTCGCTCTTTCTAATTTATGAAATTTATATCGCTTTCGATTGTCTACTCCTATTGGACCAAAATCTGCGAGCGCAGCAATCGAGATCACATCTTCCAATTCGATGATTGAAGTAGAATCGCTCGGCCCCATCATCTCCAAAACCTGAACCATATATCTCGTAGAAAGTGGATAAAGTGACGCATCACAATAATTCCGAATATCGACTTTCATTCTTGACGCAGCAACTTTTCCCATTTCAGAAAAATAATTAACAGAACCTTCGTCTAACATTTCAACCAAAGATTTTGAATCTTGGTAATTTTGAATCGAATTAAAAGTTGTTTTAATTTCCTCTTCAGGATTTCCACAACTAAAAAGAAAAATAACTAAACTCCACAGGAAAACGTTTTTTGACATCGTCTCTATTTTTTTTTAATACCTTTTCAAGGGCTTTCTAATAAAAATACCATGTAAGGTTGAATGTGTCTTTTTTTAAACCATATAAGATATTTAAGTTTTTTTTCAAAAAAATAAACAACAAAAAAAGCGTTATCATTGTTCTCACAAACAAAATAAAAATGGACTTATTTTCAATCATAACCATCCTTACTGTTCTCTCCGCTTTGTTCGGCTACATCAATGTTCGGTATTTAAAATTGCCTGACACGATTGGTCTGATGATCATTGCCATCATTTTCACTTTAGGGATTATCGCGACTAGTTTTTTTAATCCAACATTACTAGAATTTGCCAAAAATTTGATCTCACAGATTGATTTCAAAACGGTTTTACTGGATGTAATGTTGAGTTTTTTATTATTTGCAGGAGCAATGCATACTAATTTTGATCAATTGAAAGTACAGCGGTATCCGATTTTAATGTTTGCGACGATGGGTGTTTTAACTTCCACTTTTTTGATTGGAGGACTCTCCTATTATTTACTGAATGCAATGGGAATGGAGGTTGTATTTATTCATTGTCTTTTGTTTGGAGCATTAATTTCACCAACTGATCCAATTGCCGTTTTAGGAATCTTAAAAAAAGCGAATGTTCCAAAAAAACTAGAAACTAAAATTGTAGGTGAATCACTTTTTAATGATGGAGTTGGAGTAGTCATTTTTTTAGTCATCTTCAAATTGGCAGAGGTTGGAATAGATAATTTTAGCGCTGGAGAAGCTTTTAAATTATTTGGAGAAGAAGTCGGTGGAGGAATTTTACTTGGATTAGCAGTTGGATATTTGACCTATTATATGTTGAGATCAATTGATAGTTACGAAGTCGAAGTGATGATTACTTTGGCAGCGGTGATGGGTGGATATTTACTGGCGAGTAAATTACATTTTTCAGGCCCATTGTCGATGGTGGTGGCAGGATTGATTGTAGGACATGATACCGTTCGAGATTCTGCGATGTCAGAAATCACGGAATTGTATTTAGATAAATTTTGGGAACTCGTAGATGTTTTTTGCAATGCGATTTTATTCGTGTTGATTGGTTTAGAAATTATTGTTTTGACCTATAACCAAGATTTCATTATTGCAGGATTATTGAGTATTCCATTGGTTTTAATCTCTCGATATATTTCGTTGGCTCCACCAATTAAATTTTTTAATAAAAGATTAGACTTTGTTCCAAAGACGAATTTGATTATGACTTGGGGAGGATTGCGCGGTGGTATTTCCATTGCGATGGCACTCTCCTTGACCGAGGTGATGCAACGAGATTTATTTTTGACGATCACTTATGTGGTGGTGGTTTTCTCCATAATTGTTCAAGGGTTGACAGTTGGAAATTTAGTAAAACGAGTTGCGGTAAAAGAGAATTAGATTTCTCATGGAAAACAAAAAAGAAATAACTAGACTATCCCGTTTGACTGCAATTCTAATTTTACTGCAATCAAAACGAATTCTTACCGCGATAGAGATTTCGAAAAAATTTAAACCTAACAAACGAACTGCCTATCGAGATGTCAAGGCTGTAGAATCGTTTTTTATCACAAAACTTAATAACTCTAAACCTCAGTAAACGAACATTATCTAACTTA
>CAYGRM010000439.1:0-5213 GCA_964352225.1 uncultured Saprospiraceae bacterium
TACTTCAATAGAACAACTATTAAAGGATTTTTCAAGGAAAAATAGCGGAAAAATCTAATCCATAAAATTACCATTTAAATTAAGCTGTCCTACTTTTACAAAAAGATTAGGCAAATTTAACTAATTTCAGATTTAGAAAAAATCTAATTTTCACTACTGAAAAAAGAGACTGCAAAAGTATTCTTTAAAGAAAAAAAATAATAATTAAGGCTCAAAACCATTTATGAAAAGAACTACTCTACTTATCTTTTTTATTTTTTCATTCTATTATACGAATGCTCAGCTATTTGGTTTTCAAATAGAAAATAAAAAAGATATTATTGAAATTCCTTTTGAGGTCCATAATAACTTTATGGTGGTTCAGGTGGTGATTAATAATTCGTTTCCGCTCAAATTCATTTTCGATACTGGTGCTGAACATACTATCTTGAGTAAAAATATTTTTGCCATTGCACTTGGCCTTACTTATGATCGCTCCATCCGATTAATTGGAGCTGATTTAAATCAAGAATTAGTTGCACACGTTTCGAATAACGTTCATCTCAAAGTAGGTGATGCGGTGGCTCCTTCGCAAGACATTTTAATTCTCTCAAATGATTATTTTAAAATTGATGAATATGTAGGTCTTGAAATACATGGGATCATTGGAGCTGATTTGTTTAGAAATTTGGTACTAAAAATAGACTATAAACGAAACAGTATTTTTATCCAAAAATCTTCCACCTTTCGAGCTCCCAAAAGAAAATGGAAAAATATTCCCGTTTCCATTGAAAAAAATAAACCTTACGTTTTCGCTCAAGCAACTCTTGGTGATCAAAAAACTGAATTAAAATTATTAATTGATACTGGTGCCAGTCTATCCTTATTATTACATACGAATTCAAGTGCAGATATTCAGTTGCCTGAAAATATCATCCAAGGAAGTGTCGGTAGAGGACTGGGTGGAATTTTAGAGGGATATTTGGGAAGAGTAAATCAACTATCCTTCGGGGAATTATTTTTCAATAATATCATTACTAACTATCAAGATATTTCGAAAGCAGTCAATCTAGAGTATATTTCGGGGAGAAATGGAATAATGGGAACTGCGTTAATTAGTCGTTTTGATGTAATCATTGACTACCCCAAAGAAAAACTTTATCTCCGCCCTCATCGACGTTACAACAAAGGATTTAAATATGACCGAAGTGGTTTGGAGTTAATCGTTTCAGGAAAAAAATTTAAAACTATTACTGTTTATAATTTGATTAAAGGTTCGCCGGCAGCAGAAGCAGGGTTAAAAAGAGGAGATGTAATTCTTTCTGTCAATGGCATTCCTACTCGAATTTTAGATCTCAAAGGAGTATCTAAAAAGCTGACAAAAAGAGTAGGTAAAAAAATTAAAATCAAACTAAAACGTGGTGATCAAATCATGATTTTGAGATTTAAACTTCGAGATTTAATTTAGAGAATACACTTTGAGGTTTGGCATTTTTATATCTCGAAATATCAAATTAAATAAAAAATAAAATGGACATCAATTTACTTTTCAAAATTTGCAATACCTTAGTTTTACCTTTTTGGTTAGCACTTATCTTTGTACCTAATCATAAATTAGTGCATAATTTAATTACCAGAGTTGCGATAATCCTAGCCTTAGTTTATCTCAATCTGGTTCCTACTTTTTTAGAATTGGAAGAAGGAGGTTTTGGAAGTTTAGAGGAGGTCATGTTATTATTCAAAAATCCAAAAGCAGTTTTGGCCGGATGGATTCATTATTTAGTTTTCGATTTATTGACTGGAAGATGGATTGCTTTGGATGCTGTTAAGAATGGAATTTCCAAGTGGTTCGTTGCGCCTTGTTTACTTTTCACTTTAATGTTAGGCCCAGTTGGATTTTTGTTGTATACTATTTTAAAATACTTGTATCCTAAAATTAAAACTGTAACTAGTAAATAATCCAACAAAAGAATGGTTAATCAACTTAATAAAATGGCTACGATGAATGATCAACCATTGGAAGCTTTTTAAAACTTCAACTATTTTTATTTTTTGAACTAAAGAACCAATCTATGCAAATCCTTGTAATGGGTGTCTCCGGTTGTGGAAAAACTACAATGGCAAAATTACTTAGCGAATCATTGGATATTCCATTTATCGAAGCTGATGATTTTCACCCTGAAACCAATATCTTAAAAATGAAAAATGGGCAATCACTCGACGATAATGATCGAGAACCATGGTTACAAAATTTAGCTTTGGAAATTAAAAAAAACGAAGCCAACGGTTGCGTCCTCGCTTGCTCAGCTTTGAAAGAAAAATATAGAACTACTCTTAACTCTTTGATTACCAAACCCTTGCAAATCATTTTTCTCCAAGGTTCATTTGAGTTAATTAAAAATAGAATGGATCAAAGAGCTGATCATTTCATGCCTGCTCAACTTTTACGAAGTCAATTTGATACTTTAGAAATACCTAAAAATGCTTGGGTTTTTGATATCCAAAATGATTTATCAACAATACATTTACAAATCCTAGAAAGAATGAAAAATGGATAGCCAACTACTTTTTGCCTTTCTCGGAGGCATCGGAATTTTGCTAGTATTAATTTTATTTTTTCGAATCAATGCATTTATTTCTTTACTCATCAGTAGTATTGCGGTTGGACTTTTTTCAGGAATGGGTTTTGAAAAAATCGTTGAAAATATGATTTCAGGAATGGGCAACACCTTGGGTTTTGTCGCAACGATAATTGGACTAGGAGCCATTTTCGGAGCTATTCTTGAACACAGCGGTGCGACCGAAAGGCTGTCTAACTTCATGCTACAAAAATTTGGAACGGAAAATTCCTCCATAGCACTTTCGCTCTCTGGTTTTATGATTGCGATACCAGTTTTTTTTGATGTGGCATTTATTATTTTGATTCCAGTAATTTATGCTTTACAAAAGAAAACGGGAAAATCATTATTGTTTTTTGCCATCCCACTTTTGGCAAGTTTGGCGGTGACTCATGCATTTATACCTCCCACACCTGGACCAATTGCCGTAGCGGATATTGTCAATGCCGATTTAGGTTGGATTATTTTATTTGGATTCATCGTTGGGTTACCGACGACGATAATTGCAGGTTTAATTTTTGGAAAATACATTGCTAAAAAGATTCACGTCGAAGTCCCAAATATTGAATTGGGAACTCCTAGAAAAATCGCTTCTGAGAAAATGCCAAATATATTTTTGGTTTTCAGTTTGATTCTTTTACCGATTGTTTTGATTTTGACAAATACTATTTTCAATGCTACTCATGCTTCTGCGGTCAAAGGAAAATATTCTACTGAGGTCGTTCAAAAAATTTATTTAGCTGAAAATCCTACTGCTGATACCGCTAACTTTGTTCTTGCTCAAACTGATTTTAAAAATATTTTAAAGGAAAAAATAAAAATCGAAAAAAGTTCTACCACTCAACTAATCAGTTTTTTAGGTCATCCAATTATAGCACTAATTATCAGCACATTATTAGGATTATACTTTTTAGGAATTAGATATGGTGCAACTAAAGATGAATTACAAGAAATTAGTATGAAGGCGCTTGCTCCAGCAGGTGTGATTATTTTGATCACCGGAGCAGGTGGTGTTTTCAAACAAATGCTAGTGGAAAGTGGAGCTGGAGTGATGTTGGCTAATCAATTTATTCAATATAATTTGATGCCTTTAGTTTCAGCCTATTTGGTAGCCTTACTGGTTCGATTGCTTCAAGGTTCAGCAACGGTTGCCATGATTACGGCAGCTGGGATTATGGCTCCAATTATCCTCAACCTTGAAATGAGTGAAATTCAATTAGCCTTATTGACTTTAAGTATTGCAGCTGGTGCAAGTGGTTTTTCTCATGTGAATGATAGTGGATTTTGGTTAGTCAATCGATACTTAGGTTTGACCGAAGTTCAGACTATAAAAAGTTGGACAGCTATGACGGGGATTCTTTCAGTTGTGGCATTTATCATTATTCTATTGCTAAATACCGCTTTTGGGTAGGAATAAAAACTACCCGTTAGGTTTACAAAAAATCTAATTTTCTATTGGAAAAACCTTTAAAAACATTGGATTTTTAAAATACTAAAGTTATCTTTGCACTCGTTTTTTAAACCACTTAAATAATATAATCAATGTTTGCAATTGTAACTATCGCTGGTCAACAATTTAAAGTTGAGAAAGATCAAGAGATCTTTGTCCACCAGCTGGATGCAAAAGAAGGCGACTCTGTATCATTTGACCAAGTCCACTTGGTAGATAATGCAGGAAATGTTAGCCTCGGTACACCAAATGTAGGTGGCGCTTCAGTAAGTGCGACTGTTTTGGGAAATCAAAAAGGAGATAAAGTAATTGTCTTCAAAAAGAAAAGACGTAAAGGATACCGTGTTAAAAACGGTCACCGTCAATCTTTCACTAAGATTAAAATTGACGGAATCAACGTTTAATCTTTATTAATTGTTAACTTTTCACAAAATCATTTGTGATTTTAAAATAAAATATCATGGCACATAAAAAAGGTGTAGGTAGTTCGGATAACGGACGTGACAGTCACAGTAATAGATTAGGAGTTAAATTGTTTGGTGGTGAAGCTGCTATTGCAGGGAACATTATCATTCGTCAAAGAGGTACAAAGTACCACCCAGGAAACAATGTTTACATGGGAAAAGACCACACTATTCATGCAAAAGTTGACGGATTCGTTAAGTTTGATAAAAGAAGATCAAACAGAACTTTCGTTCACATTACTCCAGTTGGAGAAGAAGCTTAGTAACTCTTTTTTGCATTAAGTATTTTATTTGACTTTCAGTTAGTATATAAATACTGAATTTGCAAAAAAAAACGTTTAAAAATTGATTAAAAAAAATTGGTCATTTTTAATAAAAGTTATTAACTTTGTTACAGATCAAATTTGAATTAGAATAGTTTTAGTTTTCATAGCTTTATATTTTTTGTTGTTAAGCCTAATCTCTCCGATTAGGCTTTTTTTTGTTTTTAGCCCCGAAGGGAAACCTTTTTTGAATACCTTCTACCATCGAATGGTTAAATCCAAATAAGATAAGTGCCGATTCAAAAATATCTATAAGAAATTTTAGGTTCTTTTTTCCTCTGATTTTGTTAAAAATACTCGTCGTAACATAAGCTATGACTGCGTTTTTTGCCTCATCAGAGAAAAAAATAATTCTAAAATTTTACTTATACATATTTAT
>CAYGRM010000440.1:0-5170 GCA_964352225.1 uncultured Saprospiraceae bacterium
CTTTGTGGGATAGTCCCTTTTTTGTGGAAGACAACTCCCTCTTGACAGCGCCTTTCCATATATTTTCGTTAATTTTGTATTCGTTTTTAAAAAAGAAAAATCAAAAATTAATACTTCAACCACATATCGAACTATTGCATCTATATTCATAGCTATTTTGCTACTGAATGCATCTGTGTTTAAAGAGATACACGCCTTCTTTTTACATGATCATCATCATGAGCAAGAGATAGAGCATAATGATATTTGCAACCATTCGACTCATATGCACGAGATCGAGCATGGTGATTTGGATTGTTCAATTTGTGATTTTCATTTTTCTCCTTCGGAAAGAGTAGTTGATGTTCTTCCAAACTCAATTGTGATTCCGACTACTGATGTGCAATATTTTTATACAGAGAATATCGCATTCCGAACAGGAGAACCTTACCCAATGCTCCGGGCGCCCCCGACTCAGATTTAATTTTTTTATTCAAATTTAAAGTTGTGGTAAATCGAAATATCATTTTTCTAATCAAGAGAAAGATGACTGTTCGTTTATAGTTACCACCCTATTTTCCAATTTTTAAAAAATTAAATCATGAAAAATCTTAAATTTCTTTTTATTCTTAATATCCTATTTGCAGTTCTATTTTTAAATTCTTGTAAAGATGACGATCCAGTAGACGAAAATGATGAAGAGGTAATTACCACCTTAACTTATACACTTACTCCAACTTCTGGAGATGTAGTAACTCTTTCCTTTGTAGATTTAGATGGAGATGGAGGTGATGATCCTACTATTACAGGAGGAACTCTTCAAGCTAATATGAGCTATACTGGAGCACTTGATTTAAAAAATGAAGCAGAAACTCCTGCGGAAAGTATAAATGAAGAGATTGAAGAAGAAGATTTAGAGCATCAATTCTTTTTTTCAGTTGTAGGAGCAAATTTAACCGTAGATTATAGTGACCAAGATGCTAGTGGAAACCCTCTAGGTTTGGCAACGAACTTAACTACAGGTGATGCATCTACTGGAACTTTAACAGTAATTCTTCGTCATGAGCCAGATAAATCAGCGAGTGGTGTTTCAACAGGAGATATTACTAATGCAGGAGGAGAGACTGATCTCGAAGTAACATTTGATATTGATATTCAATAGTTTTTATTTTGAACGCTGAGATAGAGAGACGCAGAGTTTTAAATTTTTCTTCGAAAAATTTTCTGCACCTCCCCATCTCAGCGTTCAATTTAAAATATAATTCAAAACTCGATGATGAAAATAAGATTCTTTTTTCTATCGGTTTTATTTTTTCCACAATTCCTTTTAGCACAGAACTGTAACATTATACTTACGGGCGTAGTTTTAGACAAGGGAACTAACATTCCATTGGAGTACTCAACAATTTTTTTGGAAAATACAGGAGAGGGAACCATTGCAGATCAGAATGGGTTTTTTGAAATAAAAAATATATGCCCTGGAGAATATCACGTCCAAGTAAGTCATATTGGTTGCCATAGTGAAGAGTATTTTATCAAAATAGAAAAAGATACTTTATTAAAAATTTACTTAAGTCACCATTCTGAACTGTTGGATGAAGTTGTGATTCATGGTAGCCATGAGGATAATTCTACCGAGTCAAGTCAAACCATAAGTCGCGCTGACATAACAAATGAAAGCAATAAAAATCTTTCCGATATTTTAGAAAATATCTCAGGAGTAAGTGTTTTAAAAAATGGTTCAGGTATTTCAAAACCTGTCGTGCATGGGCTTTTTGGAAATCGAGTAGCTATTTTAAATAATGGTATTGCCCAGTCGGGGCAGCAATGGGGAAATGACCATGCTCCAGAGATAGATCCCTTTGTGGCAGATCATCTTTCAGTTGTAAAAGGTGCAAGTGCATTGGCCTACGGAGGCAATTCTTTAGGAAGTGTGGTGCTCGTCGAAACAGACCATATTCAAAAAGACCCACATTTACATGGAGAGGTTAACTACACCTTACAATCCAATGGTTGGGGGCACACTTTAAATTCTACCATCGAGAAAAATGGAAAATGGGCAGCTTGGCGACTCACCGGTACGCTTAAGCGACAAGGTGATAATCGCGCACCTAATTATTTTTTAACCAACACCGGAAAGCGAGAAAATAATATAGCCGTGCAAATAGAAAAGGAGTTTCATCCAAAATGGAAAACCGATTTTTATTACAGTCTTTTTAATACAGAGATTGGAATTTTGCGAGGTTCACATATTGGGAATTTGACAGATCTGGAAACGGCAATTGGAAGGAGTGAGCCTTTTTCTATAGAAGATAAATTTTCTTATAACATTGACGCTCCAAGACAAGAAGTAACCCACCACTTAGTGAAAATAGAAACTAAATATTTAATGGATGATGAAAAAATCATCAAATTTAAATATGGTGGACAACTTAATAATCGAGAAGAGTTTGACATTAGAAGAGGAGAAGCTAGAACTCGACCTTCTTTGAGTTTGTCACTTTTTTCTCATCATACGGAAGCTGCATATAATGGATTGGTTGGAGATAAAATATTTTTAAAAGCTGGTGTTCAATTCGATATGGTTGATAACGGAAATAATCCTGGAACAGGTGTTTCTCCTTTAATTCCTAACTATCGAAGTTATCAGACCTCAACTTATTGGATTGTACAAAATGATCAAGCAGATGAATGGTTATTTGAATTCGGAGGGAGATATAGCTTAAAGCAATTGAGGGTAAAAAGATTCACTCGGACAATACCTAGAAATCTTGAGGTGATAGATCATCTATTTCAAAATTATGCATTGTCCACAGGTTTTCGATGGAGGAAAAATGATTTTTTCAAAACAAACTTTAACATCGGATATTTACTGAGAGCTCCAGAAGTAAATGAGTTGTACAGTTTTGGATTACATCAAGGTGTAAGTGGAATTGAGGAAGGAAATGAAAATATGGATGTTGAAAAGTCGCTCAAGGCTTTATTATCATTAGATTTTAGAATTCAAAATAAATTATTTATTCAAGCCTTAGGATACTTTCAAAATGTGCAAGATTATATTTTCCTTGAACCGCAAGAAGAATTTCGTTTAACAATTCGAGGAGCGTTTCCAGTTTTTTTATACAAACAAACGGATGCAAATATTGCAGGGGTAGATTTACTTTTGAAATATGAACCAAAACAAAATCTAGATTTTTTAGCGAAGTATGCATTAGTCCGTGGCTATGATTTGACGAATGATCTTGGCTTGGTAAATATTCCTTCGGATAATATTTTTTCCTCGATGACTTATACATTTAAGAATAAGGCAAAATGGAAAAATAACTTTTTCACTATCAATGGTCGGTACGTTTTTGAACAAAAAAGAATCGTAGTACCATTGCAAGATTTCTTATCACCACCTGACGATTATTTTTTACTTGGTTTACAAGTTGGGACGAATTATGAATGGAATGATTCTAGTTTGAAAATATCGCTTCGTGCCGAAAATTTATTGAATTCAACTTATCGTGATTACTTAAATCGCTTACGATATTTTGCAGATGAAAATGGAGTGAATATTAGTTTGAATTTAAATTATAAATTTTAGATAAAGGATCAACTTATCTTTAAATTACTTTCTACAGAAATCATTGATGTTGAAATCAAATCCTATCTTTATCAAAAAATCTACACATGAAGTATACCGAAATCTTAGTTCAGATTCGTCAAATCGTTCGTTCCGTTAATTTGGAAAGTAAACGTATCGAAAAAAAATATGGAATCAGTATTCCTCAACTTTTATGTTTAGATTTTTTAAGTCGGAAAGAAACCTTTCAAGCTAGTCACAAAGAGATTAAGGATTTTTTGAAATTGAATGCTAGTACCGTAACAGGAATTATTTCGCGGCTAGAATCTAAGGGACTAGTAGCTAGACTGCCCAAAAGAGATGACAAAAGAGTAGGGTTAATCGCAATTACTGCTAATGGAGTAAAAATGCTTGATGATACACCTGAACCACTTCACCAGCAACTTTCTTCAAAGCTAAAACAACTTTCTCCTGAAGCCTTACTTAAGTTGCAAAACTCTTTTGAAACCATTATTGATTTTTTGAATATTGAAAATGTGGATGCTGCTCCAATTATTACCGCAGAACCTAACTTTCCAATCAAAGAACCTTAAATCTTTGATGATATTAATTTCTAAAGAAAATATTTTTTCAATGAAAATGTAGAAAAATAGTTTTATAGAGCATTTATGTGCTTTTTTTTGATTATTTTAAGATTTTATAAAAAAAATAGTTTCTATGGAAACTATTTTGTATTTTGTGGCGTTATAATAGAGTAAGTCACAAAATATGTCAAAAATCTTCTCACCAAGTATGTATCTTCTCCATTTCTATTAGCTTTTTTAGCATTAGAACTATCTATCGTATTTACCTCCTAAGCAATGTATTAATTGCTCGAAACTTATTTTTTCACCTCTAAAAAAAGATCACAATTATGAAAGATGAATTATATTCGAAAGCAGTCCAATGGGCAGAGAGAAAAGGATTTAAAAAAATCAGAGCTAAAGTTGATGAATATGAGACTCCACAATCCTTTTACAAACCTTCGACCGACAAAACTGTAACTCCAGATATAACAGGTGTAAAAATGGGAATTAAATCATACATCGAGATTGCATTGAAAACTGATGACAAAAAAGCAATAATTTCTAAATGGAAACTATTTGGAACTTTGGCTTCTCGAAAAGGAGGTAAACTATATTTACTCGCGGCGAGAGGACATAAAAGTTTTACAGAAAGAATGGTGCATAAGCATAATCTGACTAATGTAACAGTAGTAAGTATTTAATTATTTAATCGAATCACTTACCTCCTATAATATATATTTTTCACTTTTAAAAAAATAATAATCATGGCTAAAAAGAAGCATTTTACTAAAACGACTGGAAAGTACTTTTTCAATATAAAAATGGGATATAATAATACAATTATGATTTCCCGTAAAACAGAAGCAGCAGCAAAATATGCATTTTCTAATTATGTAAATCAAAGAAAAGAGGTAGAATGGCTAGGAATGTGGGATGGGAAAAAATTTATTGGCACAGAATTAAAGCAAGCATCGTAATCACGATAAATTGAACATATTTATTTTTTAATTAAAAAAAATAAAATGCCATGAATTAGAAATGCCGCAAATTTAGATAC
>CAYGRM010000441.1:0-5160 GCA_964352225.1 uncultured Saprospiraceae bacterium
TTTTTGCCTCATCAGAGAAAAAAATAATTCTAAAATTTTACTTATACATATTTATGATCCGGCACTTAATAGTATTTATACATAATAAAAATGCACCTTGAAATACATATTTCAAGGTGCATTTTATGATAAGACCTTTTTTAAAAAACAGAAACATTATTATCAAAAATACCTTTCCTACTTTTCAATTACCAAGGACATAATCGAAAAGACTGTCCTCTAGGGACTAGGGTTTTTCCAAAGATTCTTCCATTGCATATTCATCTTTTTGAAAAACTGATTATTAGGAGACCTCTTTAATACCTCCACAATCGATTCTTTCATCTCTAACTCAAAATTGGACAGTTCATCTAAATTTGAAAAACTTGTATTGTATTTATGATTAAAAAATTCCAATAGTCCATCTTTTACAAAAAAGTGAAAGTCTTCGAAATAATTTAAATATTGAATCGGTAAACCTCGATCATTTAAGAAGTGGTATAAAACTGCAAATTCAAATAAATGCTCAATATTAGGCATGTAAAATTCAGACTTTGATCTTTGCTTTTTGATAAATACCGTTTCGGAGTTCATGAATGTTAAATTACCTTGAGATAAATTTTCCCAGAGATTTAGTTGAACTTTTGTCCCATCCTTAAATGTAATATTAAGTTCTTTACAAGTATTTTTTTGAGCAATACTTGCTACTCCTATCTCTGAAAATTTTTGGATAGAATCAATTACCTTAGACTGATCCTTTTCACGAAGCAAAATATTAAACGGAATCTCCGGAGTAGATTTATAAATGGTAAAGTGTTCAAATAATAGGTACTCTGAATCCTTCAAACATCCTAGGAGATGAGCAATAAATTTTTGTTTAAAAATCATAAGTTCGATTTTTGGCGAATAAAATTGGTTCCAAATAGGGGAGGTTACTTAGGGGGGGTAGGCTTTCGTTATTATTTGATTGTAAGTCTGTTAACTATATTTCCTCGAGATCAGATTGGATAATCCAACCGACTTCTCCATTATCTAATCTAACTTTGTACCAAGATGTAACTTTTTCAGTAATTCTGACCTTTGTACCCTCATGAAGAGGTAAAATTTCACTACTTATTTCGTCAGGAAGAGATTTTAGCGAAGTTTCTTTGCTCATAATGATAGCTGAGCCACTTTTTTGTTGGGCTTGGTAGCTACTATAAGCTAGTCCGAAAACAATAAAACTCCATCCTAAAATCATCATTCCGCCCAAGAATCCACGCTTTCTTTGAGTTCGTTCTTTTCCTAAAATCCAAAAAATGAGACCTGCTATTCCAAGCCAAAACAAAAGAATACCTAGAGTAGACCAAATGCCTGAATGAGTGAGATCTCGAATCTTTGCCCACCATCGAGTTAGAAAAAAATTAGGTAAAACGGCAATCTCGTCAATAGTTTCAGATTTTGCTAACGCTAAATTTTGGAGAATTTCAGAAGAATTGGGATCAAGAAGTAGTGCTCGCTCGTAATTCAAAATCGATTGTCCCCATTCTTTCTTTTGAAAAAAACAATTACCCAAATTGAAATACAACTCAGGTGATTGGATATTTTTTTCTAAAATAGATTCATATAATTGAATGGCTTGATCATAATTTCGATCAGAAAAAGCTTGATTGGCAGATTGAAAAATAGCTTGCTCCTCAGGTTGAGCAGTTAATGATCGGGCTAAAAATATTGTGATATAGAAAATCAGGGAGATTAATTTTCTCATTGCTTAGTTGTTTTTAGTTCTGATTTTGGTTCTGGTTCTGATTTGTCCTCAGATTTTATTTCTGACTTTGGTATGTCATCTGACTTTGGAGTAGTTTCTACTTTTACTTTCTTTTTATCTTTTTCCAAAAATAACTCTTCTAACGTCATCGGTCTTTTTGAAATATCCCAGTTGAATCCATCCAATTTTTGATCTCCAACTCCAGCTTTTTTCATTGGAGTAAATTTAGCTTTTGGCTGAGTATAAAACTTAATATTATCCACCTGATTATTCCCGAAATATAAAAGCATACTACTTGCCACCGTTTTATTTGAACCTACATATTTTTTATCGTCATCTAAGGCAAAATAAATTGACTCCGCATTTCCATCAACTTTCATCCGTCGAACTTCATCCTCCTCAAAGAATACAATATTGTTTTTCCCTTTGATTTGATTAAAATAAATTTCATCTGGCGAATTTATCATAAAAGAATTTCGATACATATAAATTCGATTGACCTTTTTATCTACCAATTGAATATGAATCGTGTCCGCAGAAAATTGAGAAGTATCTGACCAAATTATTGGATCATCATAAAACTTAAAAATAGAATCCATTTCACTATAAACTAATGAGTCACACACCGCTTGCAAATCAGATTTAAACAAACGGACATCTGGATAAGCAATCAATGTGCGAATAGAATCTTCCTTATTTCGCTTAAACGAAATTAATGTATCTGATGCTAAAAATAAAGTATCACCATCCATCAATGTAGTCATCAAGGGTCGTCCTCCCATTGCTTTCAAGAAATCTTCTTCTTTTACATAAATAGCTGAATCACAATGACTTATAGATATATTCTGAGCAGTATCTTGCCAAATAACATCACCAATCGCAAATCCCGTTTTACCATCATAATCGATTTTATTAGCCTCCAATATTTGCGGTGGGTCACTCAATTTTGACCGTCCTTTGGTGTTGTAAACTTCATTTTTTTTATCATACCGAATGACCTCTGAACTAATCTCTTGCTTTTCATCTTTGTAAAAAGCATTCCCTTCCAAATTTGTAATTTCCTTTCCTTCTTCGTAGCGAATGACATCAGCCTTAGCCTGTTTTAGCCCATCAATAAATCGAGCCTTTCCTCTCAGCGTGGTTTCCTTTTTATTTCCATCATAAGTCATCAAATCTGCCCAAGCCTTCTCTTCCTTTTTTTGATATTGCGCATTTTTCTTGAATTCCGCTAACTTGTTCCTAGTATCATAAAATCCATCTTCACAATAAATTTTTCCCTCATTTTGACTTATCAAGGTCGGTCCTAAAAAGTAGGCGATTTTCTCCTTAGTATCGAATTTTAAAGTATCCGATTTTAATTCAAATTGAGGATCCACTACCAGTACACTATCTTTGAAAAATGCCATATTATCACCCACGTAGTAATAGCCAATTTTACTAGTCAAATGAGTGGTATCATTGGTTAAAGTTGCTCCATTTTTATAACTCGCAATTTTAGTATTCAGATCATAATTTAATGAATCTGTAAATAACTTCTGCTGCTTGCTTTCCAAAACTACTTCGCCATAAAAATCTGCTTTTTTCTCAAAACCATTATAAAATAATGAATCAGAAAAAATATTAACTGAATCTCCTTGTTGAATAATTACATTGCCCCAAGCTCGCACATTATTATTATCGTACAAAAATGCACTATCGCAATACATATAAGTTTCTCCTTGCCGCATTTCAACTTGGCGAACTTCTTTGAATAATTGTCGTCCTTCGCCTGTAATTCCAATCGCAATATCAGCATGATCAATAATGACCAAATCTTTTTCTAAGGTATCTTGAGTATCTTCTTCGGGGGTTTCTAGATTTAAATTTGGATTGGGTTTCGCTTTTGGCTTTGGAGGTAGAACTTGAGAATATAATGCTAATGGTATTAATGCTTGAAGCGCTAATATCGTTAGTAGTGAGCATAAAAATTTATTAAATTTTGAAGTATAAATCATTAATTATCAATGGATTATGAAATATTCAAATGTTACTTTTCCTTTTTTTAAAACGAACATATTTTCTCTTCGTGAATTATTTTTCTCATTTTAAAGAAACTATAACATCTAATCTCAAATCTTAAATTTTCTTAAAAATTAATTCCGCACCTTCCTCTCCTACTAGACTTCCTATTGCCACTCCCATCCCTCCAAGTCGAACTGCAACTGACACATTTTTACTGATATTTTGCACGATTGGCTTTTTGGAACTTCCTACACCTAAAATTCCACTCCAGGTGCTTTCTATCTCAAATTTTTGGTTGGGCAAAATTACGTTTTTCAATAAATCTATTAGGGCATTTTGGATAATTTCTGTTGTTCCAAATTCAGGAGTTTCTTCTTCCCTTTTTGCTAAATTTCGTCCTCCTCCAAGCAAAATTCTTCCATCTATATTTCGAAAATAAAAATAGCCTTTGTCGTAATGAAATGTTCCTTGAATTAAATTTTTGGGTAAAGGTTTAGTAATCAGAACTTGATTTCGCGCAGGGACAACTTCTCCTTGATTAATTAAAGTTTTGGAAAAACCATTAGTAGCAACAAGTACTTTTTTAAATTTTAATTTCCACCCATCAGCAGTTTCTAATTCAACCCCATTTTCTACATCATTTAATTTTTTAATAAAAATCCCATTTAGGATTTCGATACCTTTTCCTTGAGCAACCTTGAGCAAAGTTTTCATCATTTCGCCAGTATGGATCTGCCCTTCAGATTGATTATGGATTAGGTGTTCTATTTTCTCAAAACCAAAATTAGAGATATTCTTATCTGCAATTTTATAAACCTCTTTTTGACCAATAATCGAATGTAGCTTTTTGTTAAAAGATTCAATACTTACAACACATTGCTCAAAATCTATTTTATCCTCTTTTCGAAATAATTCAAAACCACCAAATTCTTCATATTTCAAATTGGCATCTCCTACTCTATTTCGTAACTTCAATAGACCTTTCCACCTTTTTTCAACTAAGGAAAAAACAACATCCTCCGACTGAGTTTTCAAATCATCTAATAGTTCAGTCATACTCCCAAAGCAAGCAAAACCAGCATTTCGAGTACTTGCCCCAATCGGTAAACTACCTCTCTCCAAGACCATTATTTTCAAATTTGGAGATAACTCTTTCAATCGAATAGCTGCACTCAAACCAACGATTCCACTACCGATAATGGCAACATCAATATTTTTAAAAAAAGATTCTTTTTCCCAATAACTTAAATTCATAAAAAATATTTTTGTAAAAATAACTAAGTGATCTGACAATGTTAAAAGTAAAATTAATTGGCTAAAATCATAGGCTGACTTAAAGCCAGTCTATGAAATGAAATTCATTATATTTGCAAAAAAATATTAGCTTTTATTAAAAAAATAAACTGACGTGTTATGATTCAACGAATTCAAAC
>CAYGRM010000442.1:0-5150 GCA_964352225.1 uncultured Saprospiraceae bacterium
TTTCATTTTTCTAATAAATAAAAATCTAAACATGAGATTCTTAATTTTTGCTTTAATCTTGACCTTTTTAAGTTGTGGTTCAGACACTAAATCTGCCGAAAATACTTCAACCGAAAGTACAACTACCACAACCGATTCTAAATCAGACGCTAATACTGTAATTACTCCTGCTCCCGTTACAAAAGGGCATACGAATATAAATGCTAAATATAAAAAGACAGCAAAGAATTCTGAGTTTGCTGTCTTTAGAACTACTTCGGCTACCGCAACCGAAATGGAATTTTATTTTAAGACTTTAGATGGAATTAGCATCAAGTCAACTTACAAACATGAAGGAGGACGCAAGGTAGTTGGATTTGATCAATTACTTGATTTTACAAAAAGAAGCGAGAGGGGGCATCCTGGTGCGAGTGCCGAAACGGCGGGGAAGATTTTTGAATTAATTTATGACAAAGATAATTATGTGGGAGAAGTAAGATTAGCGGAGTTAGCGGAATAGGATTTAACAATTTGATGATTTGAAAAACTCAATTTTCAAATCATCAAATTCTAAGTTGTTATTTTATCCTCTTGGAATAAAATTAAAATATTCAGGCTCAACTTTGAGACCATATTTATTGCCATCCTTGTACATTAAATCTCTCAAATTGGTGATCGTTCCATCTCTCAGTTGAATTGGATCAGGATTATCTTTTAGGAAATCCATAAAGGTATTGATGTCAGATCGATGTTTAAAAAACGAGGCAAACCTTCTAAATAATTTTGGAAAAATTACCACGTCTTGTTGAATCGTTCGGGTATTCCAAAGTTTAAAACCCATTGATCGATCGATCGCCCAAATTCCTCTTCTTGATCTTCTTGAATATCTCACTCTTTGGAAAAAAGCATTAACTGCTACAGGTTCTGTGGTCGTATAAAATGTGGGGTAAACAATTCCTTCTTTTACCAGGATATAATTGATAGATTGTTTGAATGGCAAAATTGCAGCGGGGATTTCTGCACCATCTTCAAGATCAGCATCCATTGGAAAAATATAGCTAATGGGTCTTCCGAACACATCTACATTTGCAGTTGCTATAAAACCGGGTGTACCGTCATTTGCTCCAGTAATTTTAGTTACGAGTAAGTTATAATTGACATCAGTAATATTAATGAGTTCTAGCATTCTTTCTAGGGCAGCAATAGCAAATGCATTTGGCTGACGAAGATCTTCGTAGTGAGTTTCCAAAGCATCGATGGCCTCGATACGAAGTTGTTTCTTAATTCTTTTTTTATCTCTAGAGGTTTTCCAAGTTAAAAAATCCCAATGCTCCCGATTGTCTGCAGCGAATCGAATGGAATCTCCATCTGGAGAATAACCTTTGACATGAAATGTGCCTTTGATAACTTTGTAGATATTCATTGGTTTTAAAGGTTTTTGACAAAGCAAAAATGAATTGTCAAGATGAGAAAGAAACTAAATTAATATTTTATTGGATCAAATTAAAGCGTAACAAAATATATGATTGGAATAAAAATCAATATCAGGAAGGTAGGTAATAAGTAATAGCCTAATCCATATTTATTTTTGGATAAAAGCTAATGGATAAAAAGCAAAAAGAACAAGACCTCGCAATGTTTTTCAATTAATTCTCCAAGGAGGATTTAATCTGTTCTCACCTCCAAAATATAAGATCAATTGGTTATTGTCTAAATCTTTTAATCTAGCTTCTCGCCACAACCAATTTTTATCGGTAGGTAATTCTTCGAACTCGATTCCTTTTTCTAACAATTCATTTACGTAATCGTCAAGATTTTCACTTTCAAAATAAACATAGATTCCATTGCCTTGTGGCAGCGTTTCCACTTGATGAATCGAAAAAGTAGCACCGCCCTCAGGACACTCAAATCGAGCATAATGTGGTAATGATTTAACAATCAAACGAAGTCCTAATTTTTCATAAAATGGAATGGACTTATTCAAATCTAGAGAAGGGATGGTAATTTGATTTAAGTTCATTTTGCTAAGTTTATTTCTAAGGCTAATTTTTTTTAATGAAAAATTAGCCTTAGATGGAGGATTAATCTTCTATAATTTCATAATCAATTTGTAGTTTTCTCAAAGCTCTAAAAGCAGAACTTGTATTCATAGAAACATCGATCTCAACAGTTGATCCATCCAATAAATATTCAGTATATTCTCTAGCAGTTGAGTTGTCAACATCATCTGCAATTTCTTCAAACATAGAGGTGATAGCTCTTCGATCAGGGCGAGCGGCGTCGCAGGAATTTAATTGTATTTTCATAATGTGTTTAATTTTGGACGTAAGATAAGGATAAAATTAAAATGGATAATCTCATTTCCTTTCTTTTAAATTCTCTAATTTATTTTTAGCGTTTTCAATGGCATTACAATGAATTTCATTGTCTTCTTTGCAGGATTCTTCCAAAGTGGCAACAAGTTTTTCGTAGATTTCGATGTTCTGTGGTTGATAACTGATAGCTTGCCTAAATAAAAAAACAGCTCGGTTAAAATCTTTTTCCATGGAGGCATTTTCAGCATCCAAAATTATTTGACTGAATTCCACTAAGTTTTTTTGATTAATTTCTGCTTGCTGTTGCGTTTTGAATTCCTCTAATTTATCTATTTTAATCTCAGGCTGAAATTTAGATTTATAAAGAAATCCTAAAATAAAAACTAAAGGGATCACAAATAACATGACCAATTTTTTTAGTCGGGCACTTTCATCATATTCTTCCTCTGCTTTAATCAAGTTATCATAATCGTCCTCATTTGGAATGATGGAATCTGGTTTAAGAAATTCGTTTTTTTTTCTTTTTCTCATGATAAAATCTAATCTATTTAGTATTTTTTAAAAGACTTAGAGACTGTTTTGAATTATGTCCCTAATTTTTTTATGCGTCTTTTTTCAACACATTTCGTTTTTTTCTCGGGCAATAACCAAGACTATTCCCCTCCTCCAATCATTTTTAGTGAAAACCAGCCCAACAACAGGATCATAAAACCCATAATTCCAAATAACCAAAATTTATTTTTAAACAGCGGTTCTTGGATGGGAAGGGGAGTCTTCGTAATTTTTCTTTTCGGACCTACTTTTAATTCAGCCAAGGAACTCGGAACTTTAGAGTTAAAATAATTTAGATCATAATTGGGTTTCTTAGCGTTTGGATTCCCGTAGGCTAAAAAATAATTGGCGGGTTCTGAAAAGCGAGCCACCAAGTGATATTCATATCCCTTGACCAAAATATCATTAATGATAAGTGGTTGGTTGTCTTGATTTTCAATAATCAATCTTAATTTTTTCAGAATACGACTTCTAAATTTCAACACATTTGGTTCAATAGAGTTTAAGATATCTGTGGTCAAATTTTGATAAGTATATATCCATCCTTTTTCGGTTTTTACACTATCCGCAAGATATTGAACCGTAATTTTTCGATAATAATCAAAATCATTTTTTACATTTATTTCTATGTTCGATGCAGGAACTTCTTGTTCCAAATTAATTTCGACAATTGTGGTTTTAGCTTTTTTATCTTCTGTCGTAGTTAATTTTTTTATAGGGAAATCATGGTAAATTCCTTCCGTTATTTTTTTTAATTGGAGAAAAGATGAATTAAGAATAGGCTCTGTTTTACTATCCTTGATTTGCATTCGATAATATTTATATTGAGTAGCCGGAAAACTAATATCAGAAAAGGTATAATCAGTCAAGTCGTTTTTTATCCCAACTAAACGATAATCTTCCACGATGGAAAACCATTCATTTTGATTTTGGCTTCCTTCTAAATTGATCTTCCAATTGAAATTTTTATTTCCAAAATCTAACTTGATATAGTTGATCTCATTTATTGGTTTTACTTCAAAAGTGTAGAAATAACCACGCTCGTTTTTTACCTGATTGATGAGTTTAAAAACAACCAATTGATCAATAGTTTCCTCTCTCTTTGGAACCAAAATATAAGGAGCTTCGATAGTATCGAGCTGTTCGGTAATGCCAAAAATCCTGATATCAAATAAGTCATTTTCTAGATCTTGAAAAGCTTCAACAGGCAAAATTATTTTATGCCATTCATTTGTAACCCCAGTCAATTCAGCTTGGTAATTGTAACCTGGCTCGAATTTTTGAGCCTCTTCGCTTTGTCCAAAAGAATTAAAAACGAATATCGAAAATATAAAAATGGATATTTTAAGCTTCATCTTCATCAGCAATTTTGAGGGTGAATTTATTATATAAAAACGAAATGATTAAGAGTAAAATACCTAAGGAAACTAAAACAATCGTTTTGGAAATCGTATTTAAATTAGCTAAATCGTAAAGGAATAATTTAATCAAAGTTCCCCCGAAGAGTACCATTGCTCCAATTCGCAAATGTCTTTTTCGTTGCCAAATTCCAATGGATACTAGGATTAAAGCATAAATTCCCCAGAAAATACTCAATTCTAATTTGTAAGTTTTTCCCGAGGTTCCAATATCCATCCAATGAATTAATTCGCTGCTGGCTAACCATAAAATTGAGGAAAAGAATAAAACATCAAAACCAATTCTAAATATTTTTTCTGAAAACATCTTTTTGTGGTATTGGTAAAAAGTATATAACAATACTCCTACAAAAATATAGGAGATGTATCTGATGGTTAAATTGAATTTTCCAATGGTGAAATATTCGGCTTGTTCTTGAGCTAAATAACTTTCTCTTAGTTCACTTAAATTGTAAAGTCCGAATACTAGGAAAGCTAACAGAGCGATGCCATTTAAGGTAAGATTGAGGTAGCCAAATTGATGATTTTTTAATTTTAAAATATTGAAAAAAGAAAGGAGTACCAGAAAAAATATAGAGAAATTGATTATCCAAATATTTTTAAATATCAGCAAATCTTCATTTCGAATAGTTCTTCGGAAATCATCATTCTCACCAGTTAATCCAATTGCGGAAGCTGCATGAAGTTGATTCCAATAAAATGAAATTTCGTTTTGGAAAGAAGAATAGATTACAAAAATAACTATTCCTGGAATTGCATAGGAAATGATTTTTTGCCAATTTTTATCTTTATCAAATGCCGAAATGGAATTTTTATTTTGATTGATATATTGGATAAATGCAAATGCTCCGATTTGGCCGATTCTTGTTTATTTGACGAAGAAAAA
>CAYGRM010000443.1:0-5148 GCA_964352225.1 uncultured Saprospiraceae bacterium
TTTTTATTATATTATTTCTGCTCAGCTTTTGATTCTAATTTTCGAATACTAGTTTTTAAAAACTAAAATTAACCTTAGAATTATTTACAATTGACATTTACTTTTCTACTATTTTTCTCATATCATTTTGTTTTAAAGAGCATTATTATTTTTAAAAAAGATAACTTTTTTGTTTAAAAAATTAAAAAATAAAAACAAATTAATTACATTTGGTTATCTTTTCATCTAAAACAAGCTACCCATGTTTCAACTTACGATTAAAGAAGAAGTTTTCGGAACTGGAAAAATCAATGAAATTCCAATTCACTTTTCCTCAGAACGAATCACTCTCAGCGACCTCATCCAACAAAAGGTAACGGCCAGAATTAAAGAGGTTAACCATAACATAAAAACAAAAAATACTTCTACTTTTTTCAAAACCTCTGAAGAACAAATCTTAAATAAAGATGCTATTCAAAAAAGATTTGCTAAGCTAAACGATGGTACCGTTGATGCAGAAAAGGCATGCTATGAAGCGCTATCTGGTTTTCAACGAAATGTATTTTTTGTAATCTTGGATGGAAAACAACGAGAAGATTTAGAAGAGGAATTAATCTTAACTAAGAATTCAGAAGTACGATTTATTCAATTGATGCCTTTAGTCGGCGGATAAGATCAAGCCTTTTTTTTTGCGAAACCCATTTAGCTAAATACTTATAACAATACATTCACAATGTTATCTCCTGAATCTATTTTAAGCCTTTTGAAAAAAAATGAATTGCCTGACTACGCCAAAGAAAAGAAATCTTTTCTATCCTCCGTATTCTCTAAAAAGGATTGGTATAAAACTATGGAATTAGGCAACCGAGTTTTTAATTCTAATATGGGCGATTACTCCTCTCAACAAATGGCCAAGCTTTTAACTGAAATTGTTCATTCCGAAAAATCAATTTTCAACTTAACTGACTTAGAGTTCCTAACCTTTAAAGAGACTTATAAATATTTGATTACCAATCATCAATATTTACAAATGGCTTTTGAAAGGTACTTAATAGCCGAACGCATAATTGATCTAGATTATCAATACCTGAGAATTTTACTGTTCCTTGCTGTCCTTCCCGAACAAGATTATAATGTCAAAATTCCTAATCACATTGCTCAAAAATTCCCCAAAGAATACCAAGCTGAAATCTGTCTGATCTTCTTATTAGGGAAACTAAAAGCTGGAAAGATTAAAAAATCTTTTAGAGATTTAGCTTTTTTCCCAAGAATTATTTTGAAAGAGGAAGGCTATTTTAAAAAATATTATCACGAATTTTTAAAAATATTATTGACCGAAAGTAACCTCGGCTATTCCAACGCAATGGGGCACGCAATTACTTTTTATCAACTAGCAAAAGAGGAAGTAGAAGAAAAAAATAGTTCCCTAGAATGGCAGGGATTTAAAGACTTAGCTACGGATCAATTTACCTTTTTTCAAAAAGCACTTGAGCTAGAAGATGATATTTTAATTGAATTTTGCAAGCTCATCTTAATCGATGGGCATCCTCAATTACTTAACAAACTCACTTACAAAAGACAAAGTAAATACATGGATTTACTTTTGGCAAAAGTAAATTGGACGGAAGATCAAATCGCTGATTTCATTATTTTTTGTGTCAAACCAAATGATACTATCCAACTTCCCAAAGGCATTATCAAAGCCGCAAAAGTATTGTTAGAAAATGGTTCAATCCAAACGTTGGAAGCACTCTGGAGCTATTATCCTGCCACTAAAGGAAAGCATATTGAAGACAAAAATTTACTAAAATTACTACAAGAGTTTGCTCATTTGAGAGAAGTCCAACCAAGTGAAATAGCGACTATTAATCAATTAATTAATAGTGGTTTTGAACCGATTCAACCTAAAACTACCCAAAGTGTTTACAAAGGCATGAGCCCTGAACAGGTGCGTCCATTTTTTAAAATTTTACAAGAAGTGGCTGATGTTGATATTGTCAAATTTTATAAAGATCGAGAAAAGATGCAATTTGTTCGTTTTCAAATTAAAGGCGAACAGTATGATTTACAAACTGCCAATGGTTTGGGGATCAACATCATGCACCCCATCAACACCTTATTATTTGAAAATGGCATTCCATATCAATTTGTTTTAATCAATAAATCTGGCTCTCCCCACTTCTACGGAATTGATAATTTGCAATGGCGGAACCAAAGAGTCACCCTAGTAAATGAAAAAACCTACACTCAACACAAAGAAATAATCTTTGGACAAACTGACATAAATTTTGCAAAATCTGATCAACCAATAATTTCTTTTGTCAAACGAATTGAGGAATTAAAACCCGTAAAATTAAAAACTGATTTAGATCAAATTGATCTAAAAAAAGATCCAAAATTTAGAGTCATTCGAGAGGAGCTAGACAAACTTTCGAACCTTCCAGTTTGGACTAAATTACTCATTCAATCTTTGCGCTACCCCGAGGATCTGAAACCTTCCAAAACTTGGCAACAACTAGCAACTGAATTAGTCGATCAACTAGGTGAAGAAGGGTTTCAAAATGGTCATGTAATGATTTTGGAAAAACTAATTGTTGGCGATGAATGGTTCCTAGATACCGAAAAAATTTGCGCTTTGAGAGGGTTAACTTGGCTGAGTAGATTACATCCTGGCAATGGTCAATTATACATGTTGCAGAAGGTTGCTAATCGAGCCTATAAAAAAGTAACCGGTGGGCCATTGAATGCTAAACTTGGAAATATCGCTTTGGAAACTCTTGCTGAAATAGGAAATTTAGATGCATTTGGAATCATCAATAATATTGAAGCAAAAGCAAAATACCCAGTTTACAAACGCGCTATTGCTGCTCGAAAAAAGAAATTCACCAAACTATTAAAGCAATTTTCACCAGAAGAATTAGCCGATCGTTCGGTGCCTTCACATGACTTAGTTAATGGAGTAAAAACCATCAACATCGGCGATGTAAAAGCATTGTTAGAATTAGAAGGATTCAAGGTGAATATAACTTGGGAGACAGCCTCTGGCAAAGTCCAAAAAACAGTTCCAGCTCACTTAAAAACAGATTTTCCAGCAGAGATAAAATCGATCAAAGCAGAAGGAAAAAGCATCGTGGAAACACTCAATAGTCAAGCTAAAAAATTTGAAAAATCTTGGCTTCAACAACGAACTTGGCCTTTTGATAATTGGCAAGAATTCATCTTAAACCATGGATTACTTCGAGTCATTTGTGAGAGATTAATTTGGATCATGGAAGACCAAGAAGTTAAGACTTCCTTTATGATACAAGACTCACAACCGACTGATTATCAAGGAAATATCATTGAGTTTAAAGAGAATTCTGCAATTCGACTTTGGCACCCTGCTTTGGTTTCGGTTGAAGAAACTTTGGCTTGGAGAAACCGAATTTTTGATCAACAGATCAAACAACCTTTTAAGCAAGCCTTTCGAGAAGTTTACTTGCTTACGCCTGCGGAGGAACTTACGTACGATCATTCAAATCGCTTTGCAGGACACCATTTACGAGGCAACACTTTATATAGTTTAGGAAAAACTAGGGAGTGGAAAATGACCTACGAAGAAGCGCCTACTTTTGATATTCCGAGTGCTGAATTAGTAGCCATTCTCAATATTCGTGGAGGAGTTTTATATTCCAATTGTGACACCATGGAATTGCAATTCAGACAGCGAGATTCTAACCGAAGAGGACAAGGTTTTTACTTACCTAATCGGGTACCCCTTGAAGAAGTTCCACCAGTCATTCTTTCGGAAATTATGCGTGATGTTGATTTATTTGTTGCGGTGGCGGGGTTAGGAATTGATCCATATTTTGATCAAAACCAAACAGGTGACTTGATGAATTATTGGAGAGATGCTTCCTTTGGAAAAAAATCTCAATCAGCGATGGCAGATATTAGAAAAGACTTGTTGGGACGGCTGTTACCGATGACAAAAATTGCCAAGAAATGTTCTTTTGAAGATAACTTTTTGAAAGTAATCGGCACTTATCGAACTTATAAAATCAACCTCGGAAGTGGTAATATTTTAATGGAACCCAATGACCAATATTTATGTATTGTCCCTGCTCATAATAGTCGATTGGAAAAGAAAATCTGGCTGCCGTTTGAAGGTGGAGATAAAACTTTAATGGTCATTTTGAGTAAAGCTTTTTTACTCGCTGAAGATGAAAAAATTACAGACCAAAGTATTTTATTTCAAATCAAAAGGAAGTAATTCCTCAACAAAAAATGTAAGCATGTTAGGTGTTTCTCTTTTTTAGGGAAACACCTTTTTTATTTAAAATATTTTTATAACAGCTCTCTCAAGAACAGAATATCTTCTTCCGCTTGTTGCATTTTCGTTTTCGAAAAATTTAATCCTAAACCTATTTTCTCCAACTCCAATTCAATCATTTTTTGCACTTCCCTACCCTCTTGTTCACCTTGACAAAATATCAAAACATCATCTACATACCTAGCATAATGAATAACTTTCTCGGAATGATAAATTACTGAATCGATTGGCAACAAATAAGCTGAGGCCAATAAATAATTTAACTCTGCTCCTATCGCCAATCCTTTTTTTTCTAAACCTTCTGTAGATTTCAAAGTAGCATTCAAATACTGTTTTAAAATATTAAATACTTGCGCTGATAATTTTGACTCCAAACTTTCTAGCAATAAATCATGTCTAATATTTTTAAAAAACGATTTGATATCTGTTTGTAAAACCCAAGCAGTAGGAATTTCTTTTTTCCATAATTTGCATTGCTCGATAAGCGCATCCATTTTTGAAATTTCGTAAGCTGTATTGGGGATATAAAATTCTTGAAGATCCTTTTCGATTTTTTCCAAAATCACAAAATGAACTAGCCAGTCAGGTGTGGACATTTTGATGGCTGGGATTGCTTTTTTTTGCCACTCATTATAATGTTCAATGGAACTAAAACTCCATCCATCTTGATTGAGTTCGTTTAAAATCCCATCTAGCTTTTCTTCCAAGTTCCCTTCTAACCATTTTCGATCTGGCAAAAAAGGATGACCTTTCCCTATCATAGGAATAGCATTTTTTAAATCTTGGATGGAAAAAATTGAATTCAATTTAAATGATGGTTGATGAAAAAATTAGAAGCAAGTTGTTCGGTAGGAAAG
>CAYGRM010000444.1:0-5122 GCA_964352225.1 uncultured Saprospiraceae bacterium
CTTCTGGAGTTCACAGTCAATGGGCGTTGGTCATTTTGCTAAAGAAGCAGAAAAGATGGCCTTTTCGAATGGAGATTTGGTCACCGCATTATTGGAACAAAAAGAAGGAATTGCTGCGCAAGAATTAGCAAAATCAGGTCCAGAAAAATCTATCGATGTTTTGATGGGAAAAGATAAATATGAAAATAAAGGTAAAGCAACTCGAACTTATGATGTAGCGGACAAAGGTATTTTGTGGGGCTGGGAAGTGTCTGGATATGTTTGGACAAAAGCGATTTCAGCAGGTGCATTCTTAGTTCCATTTTTAGCATGGGCATTTGGATTTGCAGAAGTAGATCCGATGGTACTTTGGGCTGGATTGGGATTAGGTGTTTTCTTTTTAGCTGCGACGGGCGTTTTATTAATTATGGATTTAGATCAGCCAAAAAGATTCTTATTTGTTTTACTTCGTCCTCATTGGGGATCATGGTTAGTGAAAGGTGGTTATGCTATTACCATTTATGGTGGTTTATTGACCATTTTGGGTGCAGTAATTTGGTTTGGTTGGACAGCCATCCAAACACCGGTGATGTGGTTAACCGCCATTACTGCGGTAGTGGTAGCGATTTATACTGCGTTCCTTTTTGCGCAAGCGAAAGGACGAGATTTTTGGCAAAGCCCAGGGTTGGCGATTCATATGTTAGTGCATAGTTTTATGGCAGGTGCTGCGATCTTTGGTATCCTTTCTTTGTTTGTGGAAAATGGAGCTAACTGGTTACCATTTTTGAAATATGTAATGTTAGTAGGAGTGGTCGTAAATCTATTTACCATGTTGATGGAGTTGACGATGACACATCCAACTAATGATGCCAAGCGAACCGTTGATATGATTTTAAAAGGACGATACAAAAATAAATTCTGGGGAGGCGTATTGCTTTTAGGAAATGTAATTCCATTGTTATTATTATTATTTGGAGGTGGCGGAACAATGATTTTAGCTGCAGCAGGAGTAGCGGTATTAATTGGAATTTGGTTTACAGAAGATATTTGGGTGGAAGCGCCACAGAGAATTCCTTTAAGTTAAAATTCGCCGCTGACTTTTTATGACTTATATGACCTTCCGCTGACATGATGTTAGTCTGTGAAAAGTCATAATAGTAATAAAAAGTCAGCGGCAAAAAAAAAATAAAACATGACAAAGCACAAACCGTCATTAATCGAACGCATCGCCGAAAAGATCGGCTTAATTCAAAACCTTCATGAGGAGGACAATCAAGCTCCTTTGGAAAGCCTAACCGAACCTGGACAACTAACTAGTTTTCCACCGATCGAAGAATGGGACAACTGGACAGAATACGAAGCCACCGAGCATCCCAAAAAAGTCAAAAAGAACTACACCATAGTTCCCACAACTTGTTTCAATTGCGAAAGTGCCTGTGGTCTAACTGCCTACGTTGATAAAGATTCCAACGAAATCCGAAAATTTGAAGGAAACCCCTATCATCCTGGCAGTCGTGGAAGAAACTGCGCCAAAGGGCCAGCGACCATTAATCAAATCACCGACCCAGATCGAATTTTATATCCATTAAAAAGAGCAGGGAAAAGAGGCGAAGGAAAATGGGATAGAGTCACTTGGGACGAAGTACTCGATGACATCGCAGGTCGAATGCGAAAAGCGATTCAAGAAGATCGTCACAACCAAATTGCTTATCACGTAGGCCGTCCAGGGCATGAAGGATATGCCAATCGAGTGATCCAAGCATGGGGAGTTGATGGCCATAATTCACATACCAATATTTGTTCGTCAGGAGCAAGACTAGGTTATAATGTGTGGTACGGATATGATCGACCATCTCCAGATCATGCCAATGCAAAGTTCATTTTATTGATTTCTGCGCACTTGGAAAGTGGACATTACTTTAATCCACATGCCCAACGAATCATCGAAGCAAAAATGAAAGGGGCGAAATTGGCGACGATGGATCCACGTCTTTCCAATACCGCAAGTATGTCTGATTATTGGATGCCGTCCTACCCAGGAACGGAAGCAGCAGTCTTGTTGGCGATGGCAAAAATAATTTTGGAAGAAGGATTATACAATCGACCATTTTTAGAAAACTGGACAAACTGGGAAACTTATTTGGAAAAAAGACATCCCAACACACCAGTTACTTTTGAAAATTATATTGAAAAAATGACGGGCGAGTACGCGGAGTACACACCCGAAATGGCAGAAGAAGAAAGTGGCGTCAAAGCAGAAATGATTCGCGAGTGCGCCATCAAAATAGGAGAAGCAGGAGAGAAGTTCGCCACCCATAATTGGCGAAGTGCTGCAAGTGGAAACCTAGGCGGGTGGTGTGTTTCACGTTGTTTACATTTCTTAAATGTCTTGACGGGAAGTGTCGGAACAGTCGGTGGAACTTCGCCAAATAGTTGGAATAAATTTTCTCCAAAATTTCACTCTACTCCTCCAGGACAAAAGTTTTGGAACAGTATGCATTTCCCCAATGAGTATCCATTGGCGATGTTTGAAATGAGTTTCTTATTGCCGCATTTCTTAAAAGAGGGTAGAGGTAAAATGGATGTTTATTTCTCCAGAGTGTTTAATCCGGTGTGGACTTACCCTGATGGATTTAGTTGGATGGAAGCATATTTGGATGAAGAGAAATTTGGTTTACATGCTGCGATGACGCCAACTTGGAATGAGACGGCATTCTTTGCAGATTATGTTTTGCCGATGGGACACTCTGCCGAGCGGCATGATTTAAATAGTTATGCGACACACTCAGGAATGTGGATTGCCTTCCGTCAACCTGTGTTGCGAGAAGCGGCACGACGAGCAGGTAAGCCAGTAGAATTTACCTACGAATCCAATCCTGGAGAAGTTTGGGAAGAAGATGAATTTTGGATTGAGTTGAGTTGGCGAATTGATCCTGATGGAAGTTTGGGTATTCGTAAATATTTTGAGTCACCTTACCGTCCCGGCCAAAAAATTAATATCGACGAGTACTATCAATACATTTTTGAAAATACCAAAGGACTGCCTGCCGCTGCCAAAAAAGAAGGATTGACCGAGTTGGATTATATGAAAAAACACGGTGCATTTGAAGTGGAAAAACATAGTTATTCCAAACATGAATTTACTTTGTCGAAAGAACAATTGGAAGGCGCAGTCGTGGATGAAAAATCAAAAGTGATTCGCAAAAATGGAAAGGACATTGGAGTGATGGTAAATGACACGCCTTATGTTGGTTTCCCAACACCGAGTAGAAAGAATGAATTTTACTCGCAGACCTTGGCGGATTGGAATTGGGAAGAATATGCGATTCCAACTTATATCAAGAGCCATATACACAACGAGAAATTGGACAAAGAGAAAGGCGAATACGTTTTGCTCCCGACTTTCCGATTGCCGACTTTGATTCACTCTCGTTCTGGAAATGCCAAATGGCTGATGGAAATTGCGAACCGAAATCCCATCTGGATGCACCCTGATGATGCCCAACGTTGGGGATTCAAAACAGGTGATACCGTTCGATTAAATACCGACATCGGATATTTTATCGACAAAGTTTGGGTAACGCAGGGAATGAAACCTGGCGTGGTGGCGTGCTCACATCACCTTGGTCGATGGAGACGAAAACAAGATGAAGGAAACCGTTGGGCAACCAACACGGTCAATATCGAAAACGATGGCAAAGGTGGTTGGAAAATGAAAACGACTTCAGGCGTTCGACCTTTCGATAGTGATGATAAGGATAGTAAACGGATCTTCTGGTCAGACGGCGGTGTGCATCAAAATATTACGCATGCGGTTCACCCTGACCCGATTTCGGGAATGCATTGTTGGCATCAACGGGTACGGATAGAGCGACCGCATGAGGGAGATAAGTATGGAGATATTTTCGTGGATACTAATAAGTCGCATGAGAATTATAAGGAGTGGTTAAAGATGACGAGACCTGCAGATCAGCCTGATGGATTGAGGAGGCCGTTATGGTTTAAACGTCCGTTGAAGCCTGATACTAAGGCTTACTACCTTGATAATATGGATGAGAATGGGAGAGTGAAGAAGGAGTTGGATTAAAGTTGCTACAGGTATCGGATACCTTGAAGGTATCCGATACCTAATTAAAAAAAATAAATACTAAAAATTAAAACCTATCCAATCCCAATTAATATTTCAATTTAATTAGTATTTTGTTTTCCTACAAAAACGTTGCTCTATGGGAAAACATAACTATTGGGAAAAACTCCATCCAGGTAATTGCTATCATATTTACAATCATGCAGTAGGTATTGAGAATTTATTTAAAATACCTCGTAACTATATTTATTTTTTGGAAAAATGGGATAAGTATATTAGTCCTTATTTTGCCAATTATGCCTTTTGTTTAATGCCCAACCATTTTCATTTTTTATGTAAAGCCAAACCGATATCAGAAGAACTCAAGAATAAAATCGCTGTTGAGGGTACTAAGCGAGGTTTAGCTTTTCTTTCAGGAGAGGTGCCTATAAATGTTTTTTACGAAAGTCAATTTGCGAGTCTTTTCAAAAGTTACACCCATGCAATAAATAAACAAGAAAAAAATAGATTTGGAGGTCTTTTCAAAGCGAAGTTTAGACGAACTTTAGTTTCCAATCGAGAGGAGTTTATGTATTACTTATGCTATATTCATCATAATCCTATTCATCATGATTTGGCAATATATTATAACAGTTGGAAAAATACTTCTTATCATGCTTATCTGGAACAGGTATCGGATACCTTCAAGGTATCCGATACCTCAAAGCCTAAACTCTCCATTTCTTCAACATTGAAATTATTTATAACTAAAGAAGATATTTTCGGATTAGAAGGATTTAAAAAAGAACATCAACGTTTTAAAAATGATTTTACCAAAAGGGAAAAAATGTAATAATTGTTAAGTAGGTATAGGTATCGGATACCTCAAAGGTATCCGATACCTGTAATAAGGAGTGGTTAAAAATGACGAGACCTGCGGATCAGCCTGATGGGTTGAGGAGGCCGTTATGGTTTAAACGTCCATTGAAGTCGGATAAGAAAGCTTACTACCTTGATAATATTATGCTTACCCCCATTATTAAACCACAGGAGTTATATATTTAGTTTTTTCGAATT
>CAYGRM010000445.1:0-5101 GCA_964352225.1 uncultured Saprospiraceae bacterium
ACTATGAACAATACCGCGCTAGGAATTTTATCTGCTTTATTTATTTTAGTTGGTTCGTGGGTGCTTAGTTGGACAAACTTTTGTGGCGGAACTTCTGAATCTCCAAAAATTTTTTCATTTACAGATGGTGCATTCAAAACTAAAGGGGTGAATGCTTACTCTTTTCAAGAATCTGGAATATTCCTTACTCTGCCACAAGCAACAAGTGGAGAATTCAAAAAAATTGCTGCTCATTTCAAAAGTAATGAAAACAGGACTTTAAGTTTGGTAGGTAATTATTATGCTTCAGAAAAATATACAGGTGAATCTAATTTAGGAAAAGCCCGAGCTGAAGCTGTCAAAAAAAAGTTAGTGAGTTATGGCGCTCCAGAAGATAGAATTATGACTTCTGGAAAAGAACTGACGGGGGAATTGAAAAGCAATAAATTATACAATGCAGTTACTTTTGAAGGCAATGAAAAGGTGATGGAAGAAAAAATTGAAATGCCAGTTGAGGTGGAATTTTCACCTTTGGTTCCTCACACAGTATATTTTGATTCAGGAACTAGTAAGTTAAATATGACCCCTGAATTACGAAACTATCTGGATCAAGCATTGGAATATTTGCAGAAAAATAAAGGAACTGTCCTTTTATTAACAGGCTACACAGATAATTATGGCGACTCAGAAATGAATAAAGTTTTATCAAAAGATAGAGCTCGTAAGCTAAGAACATTTTTATTTGAAAATGGCGTAAAAAAAGGACAAGTTAGAATTCAAGGTTTAGGAGAAAAAAATCCAATTGCTCCAAATGATAATGAACAAGGAAAAGCATTAAATCGTAGAGTGGAGATTACGGTTGAATAAATCTATTCTATTTTTTTTTGAAAAAATAAAAATGCGCTGGCTAGTTTAGTCAGCGCGTTTTTTATATTTGCATCATTCTAAAATAATACAAATTATACTTATGTCAAACATCATCGACGGTAAAGGACTTGCCAATACAATCAAAGAGGAAATTGCAGTAGAAGTTACCAAAATTAGAGAAGCAGGAGGGAAAATTCCTCATCTCGCTGCTGTGCTTGTGGGAGAAGATGCTGCTAGTCAAGTTTATGTGAGAAATAAAGTTCGCTCTTGTGAACAAGTCGGTTTTGAGTCTACGATGATTCGAAAAGATGTTTCGACTACCGAAGAAGAATTACTAGAAATTGTAGCTGAACTAAATAATGATGCAGAAATTGATGGATTCATTGTTCAACTTCCTTTGCCAAAACACATTAACGAAGAACGAATTACTCTAGCCATAGATCCTCGAAAAGATGTGGATGGATTTCATCCTACTAACTTTGGTAGAATGGCGCAAGGACTTCCTGCATATTTGCCTGCGACTCCTTTTGGAATCATGCAAATGTTGGATAGATATAATATTGAGGTGGAAGGAAAAGAGTGCGTGGTCTTAGGAAGAAGCAATATTGTTGGAACTCCTATTAGTATTTTATTATCAAGAAAGGCTAGACCTGGAAATGCGACTGTTTCCCTGTGTCATAGTCGAACGAAGGATTTGAAAGCGCATACTTTACGAGCTGATATCATTATCGCAGCCATAGGTATTCCAGAATTTTTGACCGCAGATATGGTAAAAGAGGGTGCAGTCATTATTGATGTAGGGATCAATCGAGTGGAAGATGCTAATGCAAAACGAGGCTATCGGTTGACTGGTGATGTAAAATATGATGAGGTGGCAGCAAAAGCAAGTTTCATTACTCCTGTTCCTGGGGGAGTGGGGCCCATGACGGTAACTTCGCTATTGATGAATACTTTGAAATCTTGTCGAGGTGATGTTTATGGAAAATAAGCTAACCAGATCAAAATCGAAACTTCAAGCAAAATCAAGAAAATATCATTGACTTCAAGTGCTTATTTTTGATTTTGTTTGAAATTTTGATTTCCTGTAGATATTATATTTTTTTAAAATATATTGTTAAAGTTCTTCGTTTTTTTGAATATCTCGAATTAAAATAATTACATTTGTAGCGTCCTCATTTAGACCTATCTACTTTTTTTTTCAAACCTTCTAACTCCCTTCAAAATATTTTCGGATTTTACCTTTGCTGAAGCAATGTTGAATTTGTTTTGGTGAAGATCATTGTTTTTATGCTAAGATTTTTTGTAAATAATAAGCTTGTGTTCAATGCTTAAATTTATCCATACTTACACCTAAGCACCTTGTAAAACACATTATTTTTCCAAAAACTAATTTTAATTGTTATGTCATCCACTTCTATGTTTAATTTATTGATGGTTTTTTCCTTGTCTATTTTTCAATCGACGGATTTGCCAAGTCAACTGAATGATTTTAATTTAAAAATTCAGCAAGGCAAAAATGAAATTGAAATTAATTCCTCTGAGCAAAGTATAGAGTTGTCAAAAGAAAAATTCTCCATTTTTTTTAATCTTAAAAAAGATGATGATATTGCTCAAACCTATCATGCTGCGCGATTAGTTGCAGATATAGATCCTGATATATTCAAGCAGTTTGAGGCGGGTAAATCATTTGATGAAATACCTGCTCTTGCGGCAGGAACGAGTATGGCTGGTCCGAAAGATCATCAATATGAATGTATATTTTTTGATGATCAAGCACATCATTATATATATTATAATAATGAAGAAGAGAAACGCGCCAAGTTGATTTCAAAAGAAGAAAATGGAATAGTTCGCTTAAGCTTTGATGTGGAAAATTATTGCCTGCAAGACTTCGAAATAAATATTGAAAATTCTAATTTCGAAAAATTATACTTTGTTTTTCTGATAGATGAGAATCTGAATGAAAAAGTAGAGGAAGGAGAGTTTGTTAAGTTAATTGTAAATCTTAATTAGAAGAAGGGGAATATTGAATATCGAACAAGGATTTGAGATTTGAGAAGTTTGACGATACTTCTCAATGAGAAATACTGGTAACCATCGTCATCCTTCGAAATTGGATATTCCTTGTTCGATATTCGATACTCAAAGAGTCCAATCAATCGGCGTTAATCCTTGTTTTTCCAATAATTCGTTGGTTTTAGAAAAATGTTTATTCCCAAACCAATAGCCTCGATTAGCACTCAAAGGAGATGGATGTCCTGTCATCAAGACGTGGTGTTTATCATGATCAATTAAGCCTGATTTTTTTTTGGCAAAACCTCCCCATAATAAAAAAACAATTCCCGCTCTTTCATTTGATAACTTTCTAATGACCGCATCCGTGAATTTATGCCAGCCAGCATCTTTGTGAGAATTGGCTTGATGAGCTCTCACCGTTAATCCTGCATTGAGTAGTAAGACACCTTGGTTTGCCCATTTTTGCAAATTTCCCGTAGATGGAATTTCTATCCCTAGATCAGTTTTTAATTCCTTGAACATATTCTCCAAAGAGGGTGGGGCAGGTACTCCATCAGGAACTGAAAAACTTAATCCATGAGCTTGTCCAATATTATGATAGGGATCTTGACCAAGGATAACGACTTTCACTTTTTCGAAAGGAGTGGAATTGAATGCATTAAAAATCAATGAGCCAGGAGGAAATATCTTATAACCGGCCTGTTTTTCTTGCAGGAGAAATTGTTTGATAGCGATAAAATAAGGTTGTCGGAATTCATCAGCGAGTACATTTTTCCAACTTTCTTCAATATTTACATTAGTAACTAGGCTCATAGTTAAGTTTGATTTTTAATAAGTCCGTGAAATTAAAAAAATAAGTGGAAGGATGGGAACTGTAAGAAAGGATATTTGGTTTGAAAAAATACTTCGTAGAAATTGTATTTTTAAAATAAAAAGATATAAATTTGCGACCGCTTAACAAAGCGATTATCCAGATTTGGTCTCATAGCTCAACTGGATAGAGCAGCTGCCTTCTAAGCAGCAGGTTCCAGGTTCGAGTCCTGGTGGGATCACAAAGCCCTTCTGAATTTTCAGGAGGGCTTTTTTTATTTTTTTTCCCATTTTAAATATAGAATTAGAGTTCTGTTTTGAAGTACTGATCCTACGTTCAAGACAAAACCCCTCGTCAACCTAGGTTGACAAGGGGTTTTATTTTTTATTATAAAGAATGAAAAAGGTCAATCATTAATTGCACTTTAGAGTATACTGCTTTTCGTAGTCCGCCACTTTTTTATATTTTGCACCAGTCACTTTATTATACGCTTCGCAGGCATCTGATTTTTTATTCAATCCAGTATAAGATTTTCCAATTTCAACGTAGATTCTATCACTATCTTTTGAACCTTTGTAATCATATTCGATAGCCTTTTGGAGGTCATCTAATGCTTGCTGGTAATTTTTAGCTTTTACTTCCTTCTTGGCATTTTTGTATAAAAATATGCGAATCCCTTTTTTAAATGACTTGGTAGATTTTGAGCTAGGCCCAGCCAATTCAATAGCTTTGTCCAATTGTTGATACATCTCTGCTCGATCACCTGATTGCAAAACCATACTTTTTCCATAGTAAGCTTTAGCATATTTGTCATTAAGAGCAATGGCTTTGTCAAATAAAACATCAGCTTCTTGCATTTTATCTGCTTTCAAAAGATTGCTTCCTTGTGAGTAGTATAAGGCAGGGAGTTTGGGTTTGATGCTCTTCAAGGTTTTAGGATCATCATATTTTTTAGCTAAATCCATGGCATTCTCAAATTCAGCGATGGCTCTCGGCAGGTCTTTGGCTTTATAGGCAGCCAATGCTGTTTTGTATCCCAAAGAAGGTAAAATGCCTTCAATTTTACCTTTGATTTCAGCTCCTTCCTCTCCAAGTGCTTCGGCCATAGGTAGCAATTCTTTTAATTCTTTTTTGGCAGCTTCAGGATCATCATTAACTGTTTTTATGACTTCGTTATAAGATGAGGCCACTTCAGCGAGGTCTTGTCCAATAGCAAGGTTTAGATAAAATAAATTAATGATGAATAGTAAAATTAATTTTCCAAAAGTGTTTTTGTAACTCATATTTGTAAAAGTTTCTATTAAATAATTTAAAGGTTAAAAAAAGAAATATTTATGCAGCGCAAAAAATAAAGAAAAACACTTAAAAATCTAAAATTTGGGAAGTGAATTTATGTCTTTCAAATCACTTTAATCAGTAATTTTAGGT
>CAYGRM010000446.1:0-5099 GCA_964352225.1 uncultured Saprospiraceae bacterium
TAAAAAAATGTCTTGTTAGTCGATGACTAACAAGACATTTTCATTTAACCTCGTTTTGCAATTACTTCTATTTCATTAGAACATTACAAAATTTTCTTCTCCCGCTGATGACGCAGATCTAGCAGATTTTTAAATTTTCATCTGTGAAAAAACCTGCGTGATCTGCGAAAATCTGTGGGAGAAAAAATACATAATTTCTATTTCACCACTATGAATTTCTGAGTGATTAGCTCATGTCCTTCTACTTTTATAGAAAGCCAATACAAACCAACTTCGAAATCATGGACATCAAATTCTAAAGTACTTTGGTCAATTGATTGATAAGTTTTTGCTCCCAATCTAGACCCGCGAGTATCAAAGATTTCTAATGTTGCAGGTAATCCAATAAAGTTTTTCACCTGAATATTTATAATATCATTTGTTGGATTTGGATAAAGATCAATTGAGGTAATTTTTGATGCAGTATCATTTCCAAATTCTGTAAAATCTATATCTTGAGCATCATCACAAGGTTGTGCAACATGGCAATTATTGAATCTTGAATTTAATCCCCAGAAGAGATTAGTCAACTCAGCCATAATAGGTTGATAGTTATCACACGTATTACTACATTGACAAGCAATAAAGTTATTCGCATAATTCAACAAATCATTTACTGTAGGATTTGTTGGTAATTCAGCTAACATAAATCCAGGAACATTCATACATGCAGCACTCAAAGGAAAGCTGCCAAAATCTAAAGAACCCGCTGGGTTCAATGATTCATTGTATCGAATATTTAAGATAGTGGTAACCATTTGATTAATTAATGAATTGTTAGTATCAAAACAATTGGTATTGAAGCCTGATGGTAAAGAAATAGATTGACCATAAGAATTCATCAACGCTTGAATACATTGAGTTTCATTAATGATAAATCCGCAATCTGATCCATCTCCAATTACAATTGGATTACTTCCATTTTGAATTAGTGTACTTATGATATCTCCAGAAGATTGTCCATTGATTTCATCATCAGGATTTCCATAAAACTTTTGAGTCATCGTACAGTAAGTAGCATTACAACTTCCACTAAATGTGATGGAACAAGTACCTGCTATGTTTCCGCATGCATCAGAAATTTCAACAGTATAAACTCTTTCAAAAAAGCCTTCATCGCTACATTGAGGAACTCCTGTATCATCAATTACCGTAACTAAAACTTCACTACACAATTCATAATAACCAACAGCCACTTGGTCAAAATAGTAATCTAGTTCATCAGGACCTGGAACATCTTCGATAGACATTGTTTCTGAATAAGGAGTACATGCACCATCAGGAGCCCAAGTGTCTGGGAGTACCGCTACTTTAATTACAATGGGAGTAAGTTCATTTCCACAATTATCTACTCCACCATAATCATAAATTATAAATCCTCCATCGCACTCATTCCAAAATTCGGAAATTACTGGTTCAATCTCACCGCTATTTTCACAGAATCCAGTTTCGCCATTTGTAAAAATTGCATTCCCTGGATCGTATCCATATGCAGCAACCCAACAGTCTATATTACTTGGAACAAAATCTGGTTCTTTTAATGTTGGAATTGAAGCTGGGTCAACTTGAACTACAATTGGGTTCGCTGATAAAACATTTCCACAATCATCTGTGCCATTATAAATGATAAACATCATTCCACCATCACAAGCATTGACATCATAAATAAGAGTTGGTTGAATAAATCCTGAAATATTACAAACCCCAGTCAAACCATTATCATAGGGAGTATAAGGTGCTTGGAAATTTTCAGCATCAGAACAAGAAAGTGATGTTGGGAAATTTGGAATATCAATAGTCGGAATTGGAGCTGGGTCAACATTAATAACTGCAACCATAGCTACAAGATTTCTTCCACAAGCATCTTCTCCAGAATAAATGACTTCGAGCGTTCCTCCACATGCATCATAAAAATGATTGGTTTGAGCAGATACATTTCCTGAAACTAAACAAACACCCGGTAACCCATTTGTAAATGAAGCCATCGGAGGAGCATAAGTTGTTGCGTCTCCACATGTTAAGTTTGTAGGTAAGGTAGGAAGCGTAATTGCAGGAATATTTGCAGGTAAAACTTGAACTACTATCGCTGGAATGGAAAGATCATTTCCACAAATATCTTCTCCAGCATATGTAATCGTAATCGTCCCACCACATGCATTGAAATTAGTTATAACCGCTGCAGGAACAGTACCCGAAATATTGCAAGTCCCATTTAATCCGTTGGTGAAAGAAGCATCTGCTGCTGTGAAATTAATTGCATTCTCACATGAAATGGAAAATGGAATTGAAGGCGCTGTAAGAACAGGTGCAGGTGCAGGATCAACAGCGATCGTGTATGATCCTCCATTTAATTGATTTCCACATTCGTCAGTACCTGAATATTCAAACGTGATTTCTCCACCACAAGCTGTCCAACTGTTTTGAATATTGGTAGGCATTATATTTCCCGAAATCAAACATGAACCAAGCAAATTATTAGAATAAGATAAAGATGGAGGTGTAAATGCTGCTGCCATTTCACAAGTCATAGATGATGGAAATGAGATGTTAGCTAATGTTGGAGCAGGTGCTGCATTCAAAGTCAAAGCTACCATGCACGATTCGAGAATAGCACCACTAGGGTCTGTTAATGAAAAGGTGATGTTCTCTGTTGTGGTCATACATTTATTGAAGTTCGCTGCGCTATAATTATTTGAAACAGTAGCACCAGTTTCACAAGCATCAAAAATCACAGAATTTAACCAAGCTGAAATATCATCTCCACAATCAAAAGTTGCTGGATTAGGACAAACGAGGGAAGGTTCACAGGCAGGACATTCTATAATTTGCCCTGCATTCAAACTACCTGGAGACTCTGCACTTGGTGCCGTCCAATTAAATTCAGCATAAGTATTTCCCATACCTTGCAACTGAATAGAAAGACCGATTGCAGTTGATGAAGTTTCCGACACACCAATATCTTCTGAGGTAATTCCAAATGCTGGATACCCTGTATTCCCTGCTGCTACGAATGATCCTTCATAACTTATAAACTGAATTAATTCTCCATTGCAGACTAAGGCCAAACCATCTGGGGCGCCATTTTGAATTGCCCCAATATTAAAAGCAACTGCTCCGTATCCATTACTCTCATCATCTATTGTTCCACTCAAATTAATAAATCCACCATTTCCACCATAAGTATTTCCATTAGAACCATTGTATCTATAAATTTGGCAAGTAGATAAATCAAACCCAGCTGTACCTGCTATTTCTACAAATTCTCCTACATCTGTTGAGGCATTATCATAATGAATTTCATTGATAAAAACGAGAGGCCCTTCATTACAACTTGCTGTCGGAGGACATTCTAAAATTTGCCCTGCATTCAAAGTTCCTGGAGATTCTGCACTTGGTTCAGCCCAAATAAAATCAGCATAAGTACTTCCCGTTCCTTGGAGTTGTAATGAAAAACCAACAGGAGTTGTTGAAGTTTCCGACACACCAATATCTTCTGAGGTCATTCCAAAGGCTGGATAGCCGGTATTTCCAGCAGCAAGGAATGTTCCTTCATAACTTATGAATTGAATTAATTCTCCATTACAAACTAAGGCTAATCCATCTGGCGCACCATTTTGAATAGCACCAATATCAAAAGAAACTGCTCCATATCCATTCCCTTCATCATCTATGGTTCCAGTTAAATTAATAAAGCCGCCGCTGCCGCCATAAGTATTTCCATTGGAGCCGTTGTATCTATAAATTTGACAGGTAGATAAATCGAAACCTGCAGTTCCTGCTATTTCAACAAACTCTCCAACATCTGTTGAAGCATTATCGTAATGTATTTCATTGATAAAAACGAATGGTGCTTGATTGCAATTCGTTGGTGGTGTTGTGCAATCTATAATTTGCCCTGCATTTAATGATCCAGGTGATTCTGCACTTGGAGCAGCCCAGATAAAATCTGAATAACTATTTCCCATGCCTTGCAGCTGTAATGAAAAACCAACAGAAGATGATGAAGTTTCCGAAACACCAATATCAACTGAAGTCATTCCAAATGCTGGATAACTAGAATTTCCTGCTGCTACAAATGTCCCTTCGTAACTAATAAATTGAATTAGCTCTCCATTGCAAACCAAAGCTAATCCATCTGGAGCGCCATTTTGGATAGAGCTAATATTTAAAGAGGTTATATCAAAACTGACCGCTCCAAAACCACTTCCCTCGTCATCTATCGTTCCGGTTAGCTGACGGAATCCTCCGTTTCCTCCGTAGGTGTTTCCTGAGGAACCGTTATAAAAATATAATTGGCAAGTAGATAAATCAAAACCTTCCGTGCCTGCTATTTCTACAAATTCTCCTACATCTGTTGAGGCATTATCATAATGGATTTCATTGATCCATACTTGCGGTGTTGAACAAGGAGGAGTTTGAGCAAAAGCATTTGTGGATAAAAATAAGAGTATCAGAAATGTCAAATATTTTGGCACATAAAATTGCTTCCTCCAAGAATTAAAGGTTGAAGTTCTATTTAAAATTGATTTTAAAGATTTATTCATAATTTAAATTTAGGAGGTGAAAAATATAGTTATTACTGGCAATGCCAATGCAAAGCAGCCATTTAAAATTTTAGAAATTAATAACTTGTAGTTTTTGGAAAATGATAGTTTAGACACTATCTCAGATTCTTGTAGAAGGAAAGAAACAAGAACCTCCCAAATCTAGTATAACTATAAAAATAAAGAGTTTCAAAATCGTCCATAAAGGTTCAATTTTTAATAAAACAACGGTATTCATTGAGTTTTGAAACATTTGGCATCATTTTCCACTCAATCAATTATAAACGCATCACTTATTTTTTTCACAATTTAATTATAGAAATCAGAGTCAATAAATAATTAGTTCCCTCCCCACTCTCAGGAATGAGATTTAAATATATTCAGATTTTCGGTCGTTTATTTTATTCTTAGTTTTTGTTTCGAAAGCATGAGTTTATCTGGATAAATGATTGGTTTCAAATTGAAAAATAAGGGCAAAAGAAGCAGCGAAAATTCTGAATCTATTTAGAACTCATT
>CAYGRM010000447.1:0-5074 GCA_964352225.1 uncultured Saprospiraceae bacterium
GTCTTAAATTTATCCCAATTATATGGAAATGGGTTGCGCTTGGAAGAAATGAAACAAGTGCTTAGATTTCAGAATGATTTTAATGCTCAAGTTCAAAAGGCACATCCAGATAAATTCACTTGTGGCTTTGTGGTGCACTCAGGTTTTATTCGAGGTGCACTTTGGGAAATGGAAAGGTGCGTCGAAAAACTAGGATTAAAAGTTTTATGTTTGCCAACCCATTTTATGGATTCAATAGGAACGTGGCGATCGATTTTTGATCAAGACATTGAACCCATTTTAGAGTTGGCTAACAAGTATAAACTGGCGGTAGAAATACATCCTTATGATGGTGAAAAATTTATCAATCTAGAAAATACTGCTTGGCGATTTCATTTGATTTGGATGCTTGCTCAATGTGCAGATGCTTATCATTTTTTTACCTTAAAAGGTTATCAAGAAAAATATCCAGACATAAGAGTTTGCTTTGCTCATGGAGGGCAATTAACTCAAATGAATTTAGGAAGAAGGATTCAAGGATTTGATGGAAGACCAGATTTATTTGAAGGAATGACTCATCCTAGGAAAGCCATCGGTCATCCAAATATTTTCTTTGATACCTTAGTGCATGATACTTTTTCTTTGGAATTAATGGTAAAAAGAATGGGAGGAACGGATCAAATTTTAGTCGGATTAGATGATCCTTATCCTTTGGGAGAAATGGAAAGTACCCCCCAATCTTCCTATCCTGGAAAAATTTTGGATCTTGCAGTTGATCAAAAAATTATTACTAAAAAACAGCATCAGGAAATGTGGGAAAATAATGTCTTGAAATGGCTAGGGGCTGAGCAAGATGATTCATTAAAAGCAAGATTGAAAATACAATAAATGAATAACGTTAACATTAATACCATTCCAACTTTTAAAAACTCTATAGATTTTGCCAGAGCAATGGATCAAAAAGATCCAATGCGAAAATTTAGAAATGAGTTTCATTTGCCGATGCAAAAGTCTGGTGAACCATATGTTTATCTCTGTGGAAACTCCCTAGGACTGCAACCCAAATCAACTCGAAAGGCCATTGAGCAAGAGCTAACCGATTGGGAAAACTATGGCGTGGAAGGACATTTTCATGCTAAGAATCCGTGGATGCCCTACCATGAATTTTTGACAAATGCCATGGCAAAGGTAGTGGGAGCCAAACCAATTGAGGTAGTGGTGATGAATACCCTTTCAGTCAATTTACACTTGATGATGGTATCCTTCTATCGACCAACCAAAGCAAGGAATAAAATTCTAATTGAGTTTGATGCTTTTCCCTCTGATAAATATGCTGTAGAATCTCAAATCAAATATCATGGCTATGATCCAAAGGAAAGTTTGATCGAGTTAAAAGCTCGGAAAGGCGAGGAACTAATTCGAATGGAAGATATCGAAAAAGTAATCGAAGAGCAAGGAGACGAGATTGCCTTAATTATGTTGGGAAATACCAATTACTACACAGGACAGTTTTTTGACATGAAAAAAATCACTCGATTAGGTCATGCGAAAGGTTGTAAAGTTGGTTTTGATTGTGCACATGGGGCTGGAAATGTTGAGTTAAATTTACATGATTCAGGTGCTGATTTTGCAGTCTGGTGCAGTTATAAATATATCAATTCAGGGCCGGGAAGTTTAGGTGGTTGCTTCGTTCATGAACGACATGCGAATGATAAATCCTTGCCAAGGTTCGCAGGCTGGTGGGGGCATAATAAAGCTACTCGATTTGGCATGCGCGATGGATTTGATCCGATCCCGGGAGTAGAAAGTTGGCAATTGAGTAATCCCCCGATTTTGTCGATGGCGGCAATTTTGGCTTCACTAAAAATATTTGAAGAAGCGGGAATTTCGAATTTGCGAAAGAAAGCGATTCAATTAACGAGTTATCTGGAATTTTTAGTGGATGAAATTAACGACGATCGGATTAAAATAATTACGCCTCGAAATCCTCAAGAAAGAGGAAGTCAATTATCTATTCAAGTAAAAAATGCAGACAAAGCGCTTTTTGATAAAATAACTGAGAAAGGGGTAATTGCAGATTGGCGGGAGCCTGATGTAATTCGAATTGCACCTGTGGCTTTATATAATTCTTTTGAAGATGTGTTCAAATTTGTAGAGATTTTGAAAAGTGAATTAAATTAAAAATGAATAAAAACGAAAAAGTAATCATCATCGGAGCAGGACTCTGTGGAACTTTATTAGCAGTTCGATTAGCCCAAAGAGGTTATCAAGTGAGCCTCCACGAGAAGCGTTCTGACATGCGAAAAGAAGATGTTGACGCAGGACGTTCCATTAATTTAGCCTTATCTAGCCGAGGATTAAAAGCACTAGAACGTGTTGGAATTAAGGAAGAAATATTAAAAGAATGTATTCCCATGCACGGTCGAATGATTCATCCATTAGGTGGTGAACCATTTCTTTCAAGGTATAGTGGAAGAGAAGAAGATTTTATCAATTCTGTTTCTAGAGGAGGGTTGAATATGGCATTAATGGATGAGGCGGATAAGCTTCCCAATATTCAAATGCACTTTGAAAGTAATTGCACTCAGATCAATTTGGAAGAAGCTTCTGCCACCTTTAAAAATGGAGCAACTGGAGAAAGCTGGGAAGAAAAAGGAACAGTTGTGATCGGAACAGATGGCGCTGGTTCTGTAGTTAGAAGAGGTATGATGGGGCGAACTACTCAACTCCTTTTTAACTATTCGCAAAATTTCCTCAGACATGGTTACAAAGAATTAAGTATTCACCCAAATGAAAAAGGGGAATGGAAGATTGAGAAAAATGCTTTACATATTTTTCCAAGAGGGCAATTTATGATTATTGCTTTACCTAATCTAGATGGTAGTTTTACCTTAACGATGTTTCATCCATACGAAGGAGAAATAGGTTTTAATAATTTAAACACCAAGGAAAAAGTAAAAGCATTTTTTGAAGAATATTTCCCTGAATTATTACCATACATTCCTCATTACTTAGAAGAGTTTTTTGAAAATCCAGTTGGTACTTTGGGAACCATAAAATGTTATCCTTGGCAAGCCTTCGGGAAAGCTTTAATTATGGGAGACGCTTCTCATGCTATTGTACCATTTTATGGGCAAGGAATGAATGCATCATTTGAAGACGTTACGGTTTTTGATGAAATCCTAGATCAGTATGAAGGAGATTGGGGCAAGGTATTTCATGAATTTCAAGAAGCAAGAGTGGAGAATGCCAATGCGATTGCAGATCTGGCTATTGATAATTTTACGGAAATGCAAGACCGAGTAGATGATGAAGATTTTATGAAAAAAAGAAAATTAGAAATGCAGTTGGAACAAACATTTCCAGACTATTATTCTAAATATTCCTTGGTCACTTTTAAGCCTGATTTACCCTATTCACATGCCATGAAATTAGGAAGAGCCCAAGATGATTTACTTTTAAAAATTTGTACGAATGGTGATTTAGAAAAATTATCCCTCGAGGAAATTCATCAAAAACTTAAAGAGTTACAAAACTAATAATTAAAAAAAAATGGAAAGTAAAGTTCTTTCAGGTAAAGCACAACCACTAGGGAATTACCCACATGTAAAAAGGGTAGGGGACTTCATTTATGTTTCTGGCACTAGTAGTCGACGTCCAGATAATACTCATGTTGGAGCTACACAAAATGAAAATGGGGATTGGGAATTGGATATCCGGGCTCAAACAAAGGCCGTAATTGAGAATGTAAATACATTGTTACAAAGTCTTGGTGCTGATTTGAAAAATGTGATTGACATTACAACTTTCCTAGTTGATATGAAAGATTTCAAAGGTTACAATGAAGTATATGGAACATTTTTCGATCATACTGGACCAACTCGTACGACGGTAGCTGTTCATCAGTTACCACATCCTAATTTATTAATAGAAATAAAAGCAGTAGCTTACTTACCTATACCCTAAAACTACGCAACTATTTTTTGCCAATAAAAATATAAACCCATCGTTAAGAATAATAAATAAGGTTAGTTATGAAAAAAATAAGTTTACTCCTCTTTCCTATATTATTTTCTTACCATTTTAGTTTTTCTCAGGTTGATCTAAAAGGAGGACTTTTTGCCTCGATTCCTTTTGGAATTTATGCTTCGGGTGAATATGGGGTTTATGATGATATAGGAATTGAGCTGGGTGTTATTTCTAATCCAGGAACTAATTTAGCGCAGTCATATGTATCAGGTACTGCCATTATGCTAAATGCTCGTTACTATTTCTCTCCAAGGTATGGTTTAGATCGATTTTATGCAGGTGTTTATATCAAGCCACATACATCTTTAGTTAAAGAGGAATTCACAAATTTCTTTTTCAATCCCTCCAGTTTCCCTTCCTCTGGTGGAATTTCTCCATCTAGTTCAACTTTTGAATATTCTAGAGATTCAGGGGTTGGAATAGGAATTATGTTTGGTAAAAAATTCGTAAGAAAGAATAATTATTTCTTTGATTTAAATATGGGATTTGGTAGAAATATCGGACGAAGAGTGTATGATCTTGATATTCCAGTTAGTATTTTTGGCAACAGAACTGGACGAATAGGATTTGATTTTCTCTATTCTATTGTTTTCGGATATAGGCTATAATTTTTAAGTTTAAGTAACTGGTCAATCTTAAAATCGCAATCATGCCTTCCAATTTCAAATAATATTTTTTGGCTATTGTTTGAGTTTCATTTTTATCATCTCCAAGTTTATTAATCAACAAACAATTTCGGTTCGTAGACAAATCCTGTGAACTTTTAAAATACGTCTTTACCACAAAGGCACATAGGAAACTGTAATTGTTCTGAGGACTATGTTTTCTATGTGTCTAGGTGGTAAAAAAAGCTAATCTTATTTTGGAGTTCCTAAAACTCACGAGAATTGTCTAAGAGCTATAATTTCTTACTCCTTATTTCTTTTGATTTTAAAATATATGTCAACGTAAATTGACAAACCTATCCTTTTTTATTAGTCAATTGGATTTATTAAAAAGTAAAAAGAAACAATCAAAGTGGGTTAAGTTATTAGCTTATTTTATGTTCTAAGAGACTGTTTTAAAT
>CAYGRM010000448.1:0-5067 GCA_964352225.1 uncultured Saprospiraceae bacterium
AACTGGGTAAGTAATGCAAATACAATGCTTCCCCGCTTGCCCCAAGCCTGTAAGTATATAGACATCGTCGCTAGCGCTGGTTCTCTGGACCGTGTTTACTTTTAAGCGAATACACTAACAATATAATTACTAAAAAGTAAATACGACCCAGCACTAGCGACTTAACCGCCCACAACCGATAATATAATTTTTATAAAAATTAATACTGACAAAGGTCAATATTCTATACTAACATATATCATCACATTTTATTTCTAGAAAATAAATCTTGTAAAGAATAGACGTTATTCATACGATCATTTTTTTTAACAAAACAAAACAAAACAATAGAAATAAATGAAAAAGATTTTAGTCCCTATCGATTTTTCAAAGTACTCAAAAGATGCTTTCCATTTTGCAACCGAGGTTGCCAGAAATCTAAACCTTTCCTTAAAAGTTATCAATATTTATGGTAGAGCAAGTGCCCCGTTTTTAAATAATGGCCAGACGAGGGACAAAGACAAAGAGCAAGAATTGAATGTCCAACTCCAGCAATTTATTCAAACTACTCCTGCAAAAAAGCCTTCCCAAATTTTAACTAAAATCAAAATAGAAACTGAAGTTATCTTTAACCCTGATGTGACTAATCACATTGCTCAAATGACTAGAGAAGAAGAAATAATCATGGTGATACTTGGTACCAGAGGATATCATAATGCTACTGATAATATGTATGGAAGCATTGCGTCTGGAGTAACTCAAAGATCTCATTGCCCCGTAATTTTAATTCCTGAAGGAACTAAATATCAAGGGTTTAAAAAAATAATGTACGCCAGTAATTACGAATCCATGGATGAACAAAAATTGAATCAAATTATTGATTTCGGAAACTTGTTCCGCACCACTATGCATTTTGTTCACATTGACCAAGGCGACAATTTTAAAACTGTGGAAAATTTAATTTTTGAAAAATTATATGAAAAAGGGGATCCTGCCTTTTCTTTCAATGTAGTTAATATTGAAAATAAATCTGTGCAAGGAGGATTGAACCAATATGCATACGATAATGATATTGATTTAATCGTACTAGTCAATCGCCATCGAAGGTTTTTTGAGAATATTAGGGGGAGGAGTTTGACACAAAAAATGGCTTTGAGCACTCAGTTACCGTTGATGGTTTTTCACTTATTGAATGAGTAGCTTATACCGCTGGTGAGTATACCATTCAATTTTTTTTATCTAAAAAACATAGCCAACTTTTAAAATACCATAGCTAGGAATCTCCACAGATAATCTGACTAACTACTTAATATCAACAAAGAATCTTGTGAAAACAACTTTGAGAAGTCCGCGAGTTGGGAAAAAGTGGAAAGCAAGAGTTCTTATAGTCAAAGGCTTTAACAACTTTAGCTCTTCCACTCGCACGCTCACGAAGTTATCAAAGCTACACCACGGAATTTGCCTGAGAACCTTTTTTTATTTGGAAGTCTTGAACAAAATAAGTATAATTGTGTTGCATTTAAAATTGATAGCATTGCTATTATTCTTTTCACCATTATAAAAAAGTTCAAAACATGAAAAAGGAAAATAATTCATCTAGCTTGTTTAAGTTGTTAAAAACGATATTCAAACCAAAGAAATCATCCCCAAAGAATGGTCCACGAAAGCGAGAACGTTGGGTTTATAGAAATGAATAAACGATATGAGTTGGCTGCAAAACGCAAAAAATTGACGCTAACTCTGGTTCTCTATACCGTATTTACTTTCAAGAAATTATAAATAACAGCTCATTCCAAGTCTGTATATCAATAATCATAGTCGCTAGCGCTGGTTCAGAGAATCAGCGCCAGCGAACGTAATGTTCTTCATTTGTTCCATTTAAAAAAGTATTTTTAAAATTACTTTTCAGTAATTCAAGTTCCTTTTCTTCCAAAGTCATATTCCCTCAACAAATTCTAAAAATACTTTTTTATGCAGCGCCAAATCCATCTTTGGAGAAAGGGCAGCACGGATAATATAATCTTTGTCACCTTCCTTAGTCGTCCCTTGAGTAGAGGTGGCAGGGATCGTCCAATAACATCCTTTTAACTGTCCATAGCTCACACAGTATTTACTTTCATCAGGAATGGCGCTAATCATCATTTTAATTAATTTATGATTCAGCGCTCTGGTATAAAATTCTTTTTGTTCTTCAGTATCCCCTCTGGTGGGAAGATCTAAGGAGAAAACCGATGGCATAAATCCTTGTTGAGCCAATTCTTCTGAAACAAAATTGATTTTTGCGGTAGGTAAAGTCTCCTTGATAAAGTTGACCAACTCACGGGTATTTTGATAAGCATCCACAATTCTTTGATTCATGGAAGGTAATTGCTTGGCTAGTATTTCCAGTTGAAGGTCGGTCGCTTCGTTATCGCAAAGTCTTAGATGGAGTTCTATTTTTTCTATCAAAGCTTCTGTTTTTTTATTGACGACACAGTAGCTAGCCGTACATTTTCCACCGCTTGGAAATTTAGATCCACTTACATAGGCAATGGTTCTAACGGAAGAGAGTATTTCACCATGCTTATCGGCAGGCAGACCCTCCCCTAAAAAATGCACATTGGGACAAAAGGTTTGATCTAAAATAAATACTGGATCGATAGCTATTTCACCAGTTGCCGTTTTACGGACTTTACTTAATGCCTCTTTTAATTTGATAAGATCTGGAACTTCTACTCTTGGGTTGGTTGGGATTTCTGCAATGATATACGGAACAGCATCTTCGCTTGCCATTTTATCTAAAATGGTATTAATGCTTTGAACCATATCGTTATCACCATCAACAGGTAAATCCACCACTTCCACATTTTCAAGGCAAGCAGCTACTCGCCTGGCTTGGTCATTGGTGCCACCATAACAATTTGGGGGGACAATAAATTTGATCGCCTTGCCTTGATGTTTTTCTACAGCATCATGAACGAGTCCCATCATAATTGCATATTGCATAGATAGTCCGCTAGAACCAACGAGAGGTTTTGTATTGGTCTCAGTAATTTTTTTAATGGAATCTAAAACAAGTGCTTGGTTGGTTTCGACATTGCTTTTTTGATGATCAAAAGAAGCTTGCTTGGTGAGTAACTTCAAAGCCACAAGTGTATTGGCTGGTGTCATGGCAATGGTCTCTCTTCTTCGAACATGCTGAATCTCTGAAATGTAACTTTCATTTTCCGCCCCATTTATTAATACAATACTGCCTAGGGGAGTTTTAATATTGATAAAAAAGTCAGCCTTTAAGTTGAGATCAAAATTATAGATTTCATCTTTTTGTGAAATAAAAATAGTACTCCCATCAAATGCAGGAATCTCATCAACGTTCTCTATTTTTTTTAAATCAAATTTATAACCATAGATATTTCTAATTATCTCGGCATCAAACACCTCTGGTAATTCATCGGTATAAATGATTTGCGTGTTTTTATTATCCAATAAATTTTTTCTTAAAATAGCCAAAATAGCAATCGTCTTGGATGAAAAACTGATTACATTTTTTGGATCTAGATGATGTAATTTTGCAATGGCCCATTCAAGTACACAAGATAATGGATGACCTAATCGAATATAGTCGTAAGCTGTAGGTAGTTCACTAAGTGCCGATGATTCAAAATTATTATCCTTAAATAAAACTTCGAATTGCTCTAAGAATTGAGTCTTAGCCAATCTCTCCTTATAAATATCTAGTCGATGAGTGGTCAGGCTCAACCAATCAGTTGGCATATTTTCCAATACATTTTTAATATAATCTAGCATGTTATTCTCTTTTATAATTTTACCTTTTGAAAGGCGTAAGGTTTCTCAATTAAATTTATCTTTCGTTTCTAAACCGCAAAGGTACCCCAAAAGTTGAATACCTCAACTGGTGTAACTCTCTAAAATGGTGCTTTGGTCTTAATTTTTTCACTTTTCGATAAAAAACTTAGCCTTGAGAAATTTGATGTAATACCAAGTGTATAGCAATAAGGTTTATGTTATTGATATATTTTTAAAAGTGGGACAAGCAAGGAGGTATCGTCAATCCAATTATGGGAAGCTTGTCGTATTATAGGTTCTTTGATATAGTATTTTTTTCATAGAGATTATGAATAATTAGGAATATATATCCAAACAGGACAGCGCTGATGATCAGCATATTATTAACTATTCCTTCTGATAAAAAAGAGACTTTAATTAATATTGTAGACATGACGAAACCTGAGTTTCTAATAATTTTATGAAATTTATCAGAGTAAAAAAACGAGAAAAGAAGTAATAATACATCCACGATTATCAATATGGTAAAAAATTCATCAAAGAAAATATTGTTTATCTTCTTAAATTCCATAATCCCATTTTTATAATTGCTGACTGTTATTAAGCCCCAATTGATAAGTGTGTAAAAAGCTAAAATAGCCAAGATTGGAACTAAAATAATAGCTAGCGATTTTTTGAGGAGAACAAATTTCTTAATATTTGAACCTTCTTTAGTGGGCTTTTCAATTGATTTATAATCTTTCTTTTCAATATTTTGGTAAAATAGAAAGATCAGATAAAACAAAATCAATGATGTCAAAACATCAAAAGTAAACTGCAAATCATTTTTATCTTGAAACCAATCTGAGGTCAGTTCTACATAGGCAATATCTTTGAAAATTCGTCTGATCACAATCAGAGTAATTATTTCATATTGTTTTCCAATGTATACCGTAATTGATTTTGGTAAAAAATAAATTAACAGATAGACTTCATAAAGTAAGATGAAAGAAAACGGAGTGTAAATGGCTGCGATAGGATTTCCGAAAAATTTTTGTTCGAGCTCGATAAGCCCTTGTGCATTAATCAGGATTAGCAACAAATGTAAAAGGTAACTAACTATAGCAATAATCAGTATGTTTTTTTCTATTCGATCCTTTATTCTAGGTGATAACAAAGTATCGAAACTCAACTTTATAATATTTTGGAAATTCATACACTTTTGTTTTTAGCTTATAAAGTATTTGATTCAATAATTTATTCTCATCCTCTAAGAGACTGTTTTGAAATGTGTGCTAAAATTTTTTATAGTGTATTTTTTTG
>CAYGRM010000449.1:0-5066 GCA_964352225.1 uncultured Saprospiraceae bacterium
TCCTAATTCTGAAAATCCTTTTAATCGAAGGACACACGAATCACAAATTCCGCATGGTAATCCTTCCTCATTAGGATCATAGCAGGTTGAGGTGATCGCATAATCTACCCCTAAATCCAAACCCATTTTAATGATTTCAGATTTTTTTAGATCAATAAGGGGAGTGTGAATGGTTAATTTATTTTTACTTTCGACACCAGACTTGGTCGCAAGATTTGCCATTTTTTCATAGGCCTCAATATACTCTGGACGGCAGTCTGGATAACCACTATAGTCAACTGCATTTACCCCAATAAAAATATCATCTGAACCAATTACTTCAGCATACGCTAGCGCAAATGAGAGGAAAATAGTATTTCGAGCAGGAACATAAGTAATTGGAATTTCTCCATCCATTTCTGCTTCGGTACGTCCTTTTGGAACATCTATTTCTGCAGTTAGAGCAGATCCTCCAAATACACGCAAGTCAATATTGGCGGTTTTATGTTCCTTAATTCCAAAGTATTTAGCTACTTTCTGGGATGCTTCTAATTCAAATTTATGTCTTTGTCCATAAGAGAAAGAAATTGCATAAATATCAAATCCTTTACTGATGGCGTAGGCTAAAATAGTTGATGAATCTAATCCTCCACTTAATAATACAACTGCTTTTTTATTCATTGAAAATTGTCTTGTTAAAAATAGACTGCAAAAATAAAAACACTTTTGGAATAGGAAGTGTTTTTAGCAATGGATATTATCTTTGCATTATTAATTTCTGTTAGAAACCATTTGACCTAAATCCATCTAAAAAAAATAAAAATTATAATATGTCTTCAAAAGAATTTGATCTACTAGGAAAAGCGGTGAATGAATTACCAGCTTCACCAGATGAAGCACAATTAGATTCATTCCCTAACAAGCATAAAATGCGCAATTATATTGTGGAATTTCATTGTGCTGACTTTATGTCTATGTGTCCAATCACTCAACAATCTGATTTTGCAAAAATTCATATTCGGTATATTCCAGATGAAGAATGTATAGAGACAAAATCATTGAAATTTTATCTTCAATCATATCGAAGTCAAAAAACTTTTAATGAAGAAATCGTTAATAGAATTTTGACAGATTTAGTGGCAGCTTGTCAGCCAAAATGGATGCAAGTAAAAGGAGCATTTGTTGCACGTGGTGGAATTAGTTTGACAACTATTGCTGAGCATCCAAGTTTGGAAGTGGAAAGTGTTGCTGGTAAATAGTTTTATTGGAATATTGAAATTCTTAATAAGGAAAGAGAAGTTTTAAAAGGTGAACAGTTAATCATTTATAGATGAACCGTTCACCTTTATGTTTTATACATTAAATAAGAAATGCATAATATCGCCGTCGACAACTTCGTAAGTTTTTCCTTCTACGCCCATTTTTCCAGCTGCTTTTGCTGCAGCTTCAGAGCCTAATGTGACGAAATCATTGTACTTAATTACTTCAGCTCGGATAAATCCTTTTTCGAAATCAGTATGAATTACTCCAGCTGCGCCTGGTGCTAAAGTACCTTTTTCAATAGTCCAAGCTCGAACCTCTTTTACCCCAGCAGTAAAATAAGTGATAAGCTTAAGGAGTTTGTAACAAGATAAAATTAACCGATTTACCCCAGGTTCGTTCAAGCCCATTTCTTCAAGAAATAATTCTCGATCTTCTTTAGTTTCTAATTCAGCAATATCTGCTTCCATGCCTGCACAGATAAAAATTACTTCTGCTTTTTCATCTTTTACACATTCTAAAAATCGTTTAGTATGATCATTTCCTGAGATTACAGAATTCTCATCTACATTGCAAGCATATAAAATTGGCTTAGAAGTTAACAGCATCATTTCTTTCAATAAGTCAATTCCGTCGTCATCTAAGTCAATGGTTCTAGCAGGATTTTCAGCTTCCAAATGAGCTAAGATTGCTTGCCCATATTCAACCATTCTTACTGCCGATTTTTCTCCCGCTTTGGCATTTTTCTTAAGTTTCTCTAATCGTTTTTCAACTGTTTCGATATCTTTCAGGATCAACTCCATATCAATGATTTCTTTATCACGGACTGGATCAACTGAATTATCGACATGAATCACATTATCATTATCGAAGCATCTTACTACATGAACAATCGCATCGACTTCACGGATATTTGCCAAAAATTGGTTCCCCAGTCCTTCGCCTTTGCTTGCCCCTTTGATTAATCCTGCGATATCTAGAATTTCAACTGTTGTAGGTTGAACTTTTTGAGGATTCACAATCTCAGCTAATTTATCTAATCTTGCATCTGGAACAGTTATGATACCAAGGTTAGGTTCTTTTGTCGCAAACGGATAATTTGCAGCCAACGCCTTAGCAGATGTCAATGCATTAAATAGCGTAGATTTTCCTACATTTGGCAAGCCAACAATACCACATTTTAAAGCCATTTTACTTATTTATTTTTTTTGAAAGATCTTTTTTTGAATTCAAAAAAAATAGAATTAACGCTTTATTCAAATCGTTTATAATTCTATCTTTTTTTAGGCCATAAAATCATCCAAAATGGTGATTTATTTTTATCAATTTGTTGAAAAACGGCGCAAAGATATAATTTTTAACATAAAGAAATCACAAATATTATTCAATGAATTTTTTAGCTCATATTTATTTGTCCTGCGACAATGAAGATCTCTTGATTGGAAATTTTATTGCTGATTTTATTAAAAATAAAGAGGTACAAAATTTCTCTCCAGATATTCAAAAAGGAATTATTTTGCATCGCCAAATAGATACATTTACTGATGAACATCCTTTAGTTAGAGAGGGAACCAAGCGTTTACAAGAATATCATCATAAATATTCTCCTGTAATTGTCGATGTTTGGTACGATTACTTATTAGCTAACAATTGGGAAAAATATTCAGGGGAAAGTTTAAACGATTTTTGTGAAGGCGTGTATCGAATTTTAGAAAAAAGAATAGCCGATTTACCTGAAAAATTGCAAAAAAGAGTCCCAATCATGATTGAGCATAAATGGCTGCAGGCTTATGGAACAGATGCAGGAATTCGATATACCTTTAAGAGATTGACGGAGCGACTTTCGAAGCCTGAGTATTTGGATGGGGTAGTGGAGAATTTGCTCCGTTTTAATCAAGAATTTTCGGAGGAGTTTAATTTGTTTTTTCCAGAAGTGATTCATTATGTTAATGAAAATTGTAAGTGTGGTTGAAGTGTGGGATTGTTGTGGATGATATTATTGGAATTTAATTATTAAGAATTTGAGCCCCGTAACTTTTTGAGTTATGGGGTTTATTTTTCTAGTTCTGCGATACGACTTTGAAGCCATTTGGTATCAGCTACTTCTCCAGCATTATTTAATTCTTCCTTTATTTTATTTAAAGCTTTCTTGTCACCTGGGATAATTCTAGTAAGTTTTTTCGTGAAACGAATTAGATTTGAGTAAGACTTTTTCCATCGCTCAGGAATATCTTTTCTTCTGTTGATATATGCTCTGAAACTTTCAAGTAAAGAATAAAGTGGTTCTATTTCATCATTTTCATAATAAGTAGCTAAAAGCAAAGACTTGGAACTTAAGCTATAAACAATATCTTCGTATTCTACTTCTTGGAGGAGGGAAATAACTTTATCATACTCTTTTTTGTAATAATATAATCTTGCAAGGTTAAATGTATAAGCATTCTCTTTAGAATCTTGCGGTAATTTATCTTTGTTGCTAAAAATAAATTCTTCTGTCCAATCAAAATGTCCCAATCTTAAAGCTGCGGTTACAATATTCTTGAAATGAAATGGATCTAATTCTCCATTAATATAGATAAGTTTCTTTTTGAGGTAATCTTTAAAAACATCAAATAATTCTTCTAAAAATTGAGTATGCCCTTGGTTATTTTTTTTCACACAATAGTTGATCGCTGAATCATACAATGTTTTTCCTTCTATAGAATGAAATTTTAAACCATGTTCCTTTAATAACTGCTTTAATTTATAGTAATGATCTACATTCTCTCCTTCAATATAAGTTAGATATATTTGATAATATATAGCCTCAGCCGGCGTTAGGTCACCTTTTTTTTCTTTTAATAATTTAATGATTTCATTTTCAAATGTCAGCTTATATTCATGTGCTCCCCTTTGTTTCTGACTTAGCATCGCACAAAAATATCTAAGCTTTTCTGAAAAATAAAAATTATCTAAATTTCCATCAATTTCTTCTAAGTTATGTCTTACTGAATGTTTAAACTCATGTTGAACGATTTCGTAATAATTCTTTTGGATCTGGTACTGCTTAAGATAAAAGTCAGCATCTTCATAAGGATATTTTTCAGATTCATTATTAGCGATTCTGATGGCCGAGGAATACGATTTTTCAATTCCTCTTAAGCCTACGGATTCTATCAAATTTGCCGCTTTCTGTAGATTATTGGAATCATAAACTTGCTGAGAGAGAAATCCTTCAATCATTTTTAATAAATCAGAATTCAACTTTCTAAATCGGACATCATTATATTTTTGATCTTTAAAAAGCTTTTTCCAAACATTTTCTTTTTCCAATAATGAAGCTTTTGATGAATTAATACCTTTTAAAATTATTTCATAAAATTGAATCAATTGATTGCTTTTGTTAAAGTATGGAGAGACCAAATATTTGTGAAATTGATTTAAATCAGTCTTGTTAAAATGTTTTAGTATAGTAATTAATTTATTATTGTGCATTTAATACATTTTTTATTATATTTAGGGAAGTTTTGGTATGGAATTATTTCTATTCAAAATTCCCCCTTCTTTTCTTTATTAAAATTCAATTTATTGAATTTTCTAACTAGTCTTGATTCAGGGAATTCCAAGGTTTCATATCTCACAACCAACCTTTTTCACAAACCGTTCTGAGCATTTTCGTAATTTTTTTGCAGAATCAACTTATTTCTTAATCGTATTGATTCAGCAAATAAGTAAAAATAATTCACAAATTTAGTGAAATATTTTTTTCAATATTTTGTAAATCATTGATTTTCAACAACATTTTATATTTTTTTTAATATATTATGCTAGAAAATATGTTACAATTG
>CAYGRM010000450.1:0-5046 GCA_964352225.1 uncultured Saprospiraceae bacterium
GTTACGGTATGAATTACATCCCCAATAGAGAGAATTCCCAATAGAGAGAATTGGGATGAATTTCCGCCGAAAATGAAAGTAAGATCAGAATAATAGCAAATTAGGTTACGGTATGAATTACATCCCCAATAGAGAGAATTCCCAATAGAGAGAATTGGGTTGAATTTTCGCCAAAAATGAAAGTAAGATCAGGATAATAACAAATTAGACTACGGTGCGAATTACATCCCCAATAGAGAGATTCCCTGCTGTTCAATACAACCACGATGCTCGTTAACACTTAAAGTGTTACACGAATATAGATAGCGGATTCCATCCGTCAGTCTACAAGAGTATTAGCTTTTTATCTTTTTGTACTTGTAGGCTATCGGATGAAATCCGCTGCTATTGTTCGTGTACCAGCAAGGTTGAAGATATTCGTTCCGATGATGGGTATATTTTTATAAAGGGAGCCAAAGGTAAAAAGGACAGAAGAACTATATTGTCAGAACATCTATCGATTTTATTGCGAGACTATTACAAAGTTGATAAGCCTTCCTATTGGTTACTTGAAGGACAATCTGGAGGTAAGTATAGTGCTTCGAGTGTCTAAAGGATATTTAGAAAGGCGGTAAAAAGGCAAATATTAATCCATGGGCAACAGTACATTCGTTACGACACTCCTTCGCAACACATCTACTGCAGGAAGGTACTAATCTTAGATATATTCAAAGCTTGTTGGGGCATTCTTCATCTAAGACAACAGAAATTTATACTCACTTATTGAAAGTTGATAATAGTATTGTAAAAAGCCCTTTGGATATAATGATAGAAAATAATAACTTAGTAAAGATATAAAGGATATATACGTAATAGGACTTGTGGATATACAAGTGTTCGACACAAGCAAAAGAAAAAATGAAAACAGCAACTAGATATTTAGCAGCGGTAATTCTAACAATAATTTTTGGATGCACAAATTCAAAAGAACTGAATCAAACAGTAACATCAATTGAAATTAACAAAATGGAAAGTAATATCAACACCAATTTTACAGGTTCATTATCTCAATACGATATAACAAATCATGTAGAATTATTATTTAAAGACTTTTTCAATAAACATGGAATTTCAAAGGCTCCAAATAACTACTATAAAAATAATTATTCTGAATTGTTCATAGGGGGATCTGACCACAGATATATTGATTTAGCATTTAGAAGATTAGGAGACGAAAAGTGGTATAATTTAAATTTTTACTTAGAAGTTAAGTTAGGGCCAAATGATGTTTCAAGTTGGGCAAAACATTCACATAAATACACTTATTCTAATATAGATGAACTTGCAAACGCGTTCGTAAAATTCTATTCAAATATAGCAACAAATTACTTGAATGAACCTTTTGAAAATAATTTTTCTTGGAAAGAGAATTATGATAAATTACAAAGCGACTTAGATTTAAGACTTGAAATAATGAAACGTTATCCAGCAGAATCAGTCTTAAATAAAATGTACTTTGACAGAAGCGTCAGAGAAGAATGGAGAGTACTGGCAAACGAAAAATTAGGCCTTAAAAATTAGAAGCCTGTGTCGAACAAAGTGTATGATGTTCATTGCCAGCAAAAGCTGGCAACGCCACATACACGAGACCGTTAGAGGCAACTTAAAAACTCAACAAAGTAAAAAATGAAGAATTTTAAACTATTATTTCTCTTAATAATATTTTTTGGAGGATGTTCCAATAAAGATGACGTAAGTCCTAATCTGGAAGAAGAATATCACTTAAAAATCCTTTATGGTACAATAGAAAACTATACAGGAAATGATGGACAATGGTTAAATATTTATCAGGCTGCATCTGACAAGCCTACTCCAGTCTATATATGGGCTCATGGTAATGGTCATACATATATGGATGCGCATGAAAAATATGAACCATTTATTACCACTTTACTAGAAAATGGGATTTCTGTCATCAGTTGGGAATCCATAAAACAAATGGGTGAATCTAATATTTTGGATATTTTAGATGATGCTGACTTAATGTTTCAATGGGTACAAGACAATGCACAAACATATAATCTAGATATGTCAAAGGTTATCATTGGAGGTCATTCACGAGGAACCATTGCAAGCTGGAGATTGGCACATAGCGAGGATTCTGGTATTAAAGGAATCTATCATGGGGATGCAGCAGGCAATCTAGATGATGTAAATGATTTTGCTGGTAATTTAGTAACTATTAATTCCCCACCTATAAGAATGTCTTATACCCAGAATAAAATCACCAATGATGGACAGCATGACCCCAACGAAGGACAAAAAATAATAGATATTTATAGAAATAAAGGCTTCAGCGTAGAAGATTCCAAATTACTTGAAAACCAAGGTTATCCATCTATGCAAGAACTTGGGTTCTACTCTGATTTACTACCATTTTGTTTGTATGTTCTAGATTAAATAAAAGCAGCTAACAACGGGTATAGGCATACCTGCGGGATACGCACCATACCCAAACCGTTGTAAACAATTAAAAAAAATATGAATCGAACAGCATTAGCATTTGTCGCATTGCTTCTTCCGTTAATCGGGATTTGTCAGCAAACCGAAAGAGATTCAATTAGACTGTTCTATTTAGGAGGTCAGTCTAACATGGATGGATTCGGTAAGAATGCAGAATTACCAGATTCAATCACATCTGGTCTTAACAATGTATGGATTTTTCATGGTAACCCTGCCCCTGATGAAGATGAGGATGGTGGGTTAGGCAAATGGGCTAAATTAACGCCAGGTCATGGCTGGGAATTTTCGTCTGATGGTAAACAAAATAAGTTGTCCGACTATTTCGGATTAGAACTTTCTTTTGCAAAAAAACTACAGCAATATTATCCAAACGAGAAAATTGCCATAATCAAATATTCTAGAGGTGGAATATCCATTGATAGTTTAGCTGCAGGAAGATATGGTTCATTGGAGCCAGATTATAGAGGTAAAAACGGAATCAATCAATATGACCATTTTTTAAGAACAGTTCGTTTGGCATTTGATGACAATGACATTGATAATGATGGTGTTGAGGATTATTTGATTCCATCAGGTATAATATGGATGCAAGGGGAAAGCGATGCATATAGGGAAGAGATTGCCCATCGTTATTTTGATAATTTAAAACGCTTAATGGATCTAATACGTGCAGCTCTACATCAAGACGATTTACCTGTAGTTATTGGTAAAATATCCGACTCAGGTAATAATAAGGCAGGAAAAGTATACAAGTATGGAGAATTAGTTCAGTATGCACAGGAAAAATATGCACGAACAGACCAAAGTGCTACGATTGTGAGAAGTACACAACACTACAATTACTACGATTCATGGCATTACGATAGTAGCGGATACATAGATTTAGGAGAAAAATTTGCAGAAGCGATTTATATTTTGAACAAGTAATAACTGGTTACAACAATGTATAAGCGATAATTGCTTCCTACTGTCAGAAACTACGATTATACCAACCGTTATGCGGCATTTAAAAAAGACATTGTAAAAATGAAAATTAGACCTGAAGAATTAACAGAAAATGGTTATGTAATGCTAGACAAGTTAGAACATAAAGAACTTGTTCCCTTCGTTAGAACATATATGAGAAAACGAACAAAATATTCAGTATTTTATTACATAAGCAACTTCCTTGTTTTTGGACTTGTAGGATACTTTTTTGTTAAAGGTTACAGCTTAGCAGATTATAGTATCGGTAGCCGTTTTACATATTTTTCATATGGCCTTGCAATTGCATTAGCTTTGCTTCCATTGCACGAATACATACACGTATTAGCATACAAATCGCAAGGTGCGACAAATACTTCGTATGACGCTAATCTGAAAAAATTCTACTTTATGGCATTGGCAGACAAGTTTGTTGCGAATAAGAAAGAATTTGAAGTAGTTGCATTAGCCCCATTTGTGGTTATCACAACTATCCTGACAATTTTGCTATTTCTTGCAAATACAAATTGGACTTTGACAGTTTCAAGTATTTTGTTTGCACATACTGCAATGTGTTCAGGTGACTTTGGACTGCTTAGTTACTTTGAATTTAATAAAATGAAGCAGACAGTAACCTATGATGATGTTGAAAATAAGATTTCATACTTCTATGGGCGAATTGACGAAAGAAAAACGACCGCATAACATCCACCTATACGCAAGCAGGGGTTTCGTGCTTCATAAGGCAGGAAATTGCTAAATTTAAAGTTCAGTTCTTCGTAGGAAGTTTAGTGGTTAAAATCCCTGCCTGCGTATAGCTGAGAACCGTTAGGCACAAGCAGAAAGAAAAAAAGAGAGATTAAAATAAGTCGCTTCTAAAAAAAATCAGTTTTCAACTTAAAATAAAAAAAATCTAATCGTTCATAAAAAGATAAAGTTCACTCAAAGAAAGACAACAAAAAATGACTAAAAATGCTCAATCAGAATTAAGAAGACATTTAGATAAAGACGAAGTCTTACTTTGGTCGGGCACTCCAAAAATCGGAATTGTTTTTAGAAAATCAGATATTCTAATAATCCCTTTTAGTTTACTTTGGTGTGGATTCGCAATTTTTTGGATGTCAACTGTAATTACATCAGGTGCTCCAATTTTCTTTATATTATGGGGAATTCCTTTTGTCATTGCAGGGTTAATGTTTGTTTTCGGAAGATTTATAATTGATGCCAAACAAAGACAAAATACATATTACGGATTAACAGAAAATAGAATCCTTATCAAATCAGGAATTTTTACAAAGAACATAAAGTCTGTAAATATCAGAACAATATCAGATATTGAATTAAGTGAAAAAGATGACGGGACTGGAACAATTTCTATAGGTCCTAAAAACTCATTTAGCAATTGGGGAGGCGAAATGAATTCTTCTACTCAATTAGAACTGATAAAAAATGCAAAGTATGTTTACAGTCAGATAATTGAAATTCAAAATTCAAAATAAAAAATAAAGCCTGTGCCTAACAATGTCCCAATTCCGTAAAGTTAAGCGAAAAAGATGGCTCATGATTTGAGGAGAAAGCAAA
>CAYGRM010000451.1:0-5032 GCA_964352225.1 uncultured Saprospiraceae bacterium
TTTAGATGAAATAAAAATAAATACTAGATTTTATTTTTTTTTGACCTCCTAATTTTGGAATGTTGATTTTAGGGTTTTGGTAAGAAATGATTAGGTTAATATTTTGAGTTTACAACTAATGAATATTGAAAATTTGTATAAAAATTAGTAGCTCCTAATATTTCACCATTTCTTAAGGTTCCCCCCTTTTTTATTTTTAACAACATCTAAAATATCGAAATAATGATTTTAATATTATTAGAAAAAATAATGCCATAGGCTTTTTATGGAACGTTTGTCAGGTCTATTTTATGATTAAAGTAATTGTCGGCAAGATTTAATATTGATTAAAACTTTTCTCTAATACTTTAATCAACAATTTTTTCCTGAAAAAAATCCAAAAGAGAGCTGTTTTTCTCAAAAAAATGAAAACATTTTGATAAGTCAAAAAAGCATTTTTGGAAAACACAGATAGTAATGTATTAATTTCTAAAATATTGATTATTAATGTACTTAGAAACGAATAAATTTAAAAAAAGTTGAATTTGATCCTTTAAATCAATCAATTCTGTCATTAAATCTACGGTTCTAGGTGATTTTATAATTTCTAAGAAAAACTTTGTTCTATAAATCAAATAATTATTTCCTTATTATTAATACATTTGTGAGATTTAATTTTTAAAAAAATAATTTGAATAAGCTTATGAAGTATTCGGTAGATAAACAGGAAAAATATGCGGTTTTTTCATTGAAAGATGAAAACCTCAATTCCTTAATTGCACCAGAATTAAAGTCCGAATTTTTGATGATGAGGAATAGTGGAGTGAGTAATTTGATCCTTGACTTAGGAGCTGTCAATTTTGTAGATTCATCTGGACTTAGTGCCATATTGACAGGAAATAGACTTTGGTCAGCTGATGGTACTTTCATTCTTACAGGTGTAACGAGTGAGAATATTAAGAAATTAATTACCATTTCGAAGTTAGATAGCATCTTGAATATTATTCCTACCGTTGAAGAATCTGTTGATTTTGTTTTTATGGAAGATATAGAGCGAGAATTGAATGGAGAGGCTGATTCTGACGTATAGAAACCTCGAATAGTTGATTGGTTACTGTTACCAATCAACTATTTTATGCTGAATAACAATCACAAAAATGAAGTTTGAGTTGACTATTCTTGGTTGCAATTCAGCAATCCCCGCTAATAATCGTTTCCCTACTGCACAAGTTTTAAATGTTCGAGGACACCTTTACCTGATCGATTGTGGTGAAGGTACTCAAGTTCGATTGCGTGATAATCGAATCAAGCGATCTAAAATCAATCAGGTTTTTATTAGTCATTTGCATGGTGATCATATTTTTGGATTGATTGGAGTATTGTCTTCGTATGGTTTGAATGGTCGAAAAGATCCATTACACATTTACTGCCCACCTCACTTAGATGAAATCATTAATATTCAATTAAAGTATACTGGTCATCCTCTTCCTTATTCTATTGAATTTCATATTACTGATCCTGAAAAAAATGATTTGATTTTTGAAGACGAAGCGGTGGAAGTTTATACAATTCCTCTGACTCATCGGATTCCGACGCAAGGGTTTTTGTTTAGAGAAAAACAACAACCTGATTCGATGATTCCTGAAAAAATCAAAAAGTACGATATCCCTTTTCAAGAAATCCAAAGTATCAAAGATGGAAATGATTGGACTAACTCAAAGGGAGAGATTATTACCCACGCTGAGTTAACTACTCCAGCTCCAGCTCCCAGGTCATATGCTTTTTGTTCCGATACTGCTTATGACGAATCGATTGTTCCAATTATTGAAGGGGTTGATTTGTTGTATCATGAATCTACGTTTTTACATGCTGAATTAGAATTTGCTGAAAGAACAAAACATTCTACTTCAATCCAAGCTGCGACCATCGCTAAAAAAGCAAAGGTTGGAAAATTAATTTTAGGACATTATTCTTCTCGGTATGTTGAGTTGGATGAATTGCAAGATGAGGCTAAAACGGTTTTTCCGAATACAGAATTAGGCTTGGAGGGGAAAAGGTTTGAGGTGATGATGTCGAAGAAGAAAGTAACTCAATAATATTTTAACTAATCCAACGTTTTCTCAACGTATTATCATTTATTCCCATCTTTCAACAGCATTCACGAAACTTGATTTTATTTTATCGGTAAAATAAAAAAGCAGTTCAAACTTAAGTCTGAACTGCGATTGTCTCGTTGAATATTTTTATTTGAACCCTATTTACTAACCTATTTCAACGAGTGAGTTTTATCTTTTAAAGCGAAGTCAAAATCTGTATATTATGAATCAAAACGCTTCTAAATTAATAATGTTGTTGTTGCCATTCCTTTTTTTTATGGCATCCTGCTCCTCTTCAAGTCGAACTTATAATGAATCATCACGATCAAATCCAACTCATAAAAGTGCGGAAAGAGGCTCCCGGAATGAACTTCGAAAAGACATCGCAGAACACTCTAGAACATATAAAGGTATAAAATATCAATATGCAGGTAAGACTCCAACAACAGGTTTTGATTGCTCAGGGTTCACAAGTTATGTTTTGAAAAAATTCAATATTGAAATTTCTTCAGTATCTAAAAACCAAGCTAGAATGGGAAAAGAAATCCCTGTAAAAAGAGCTAAGCCAGGTGATTTAATATTTTTTGGAAAGGGTAGAAAAGTGACTCATGTAGCACTCGTAACTAAAAATACAAGAGATGGAGTCTTTGTTATTCATAGCACTTCTTCGAAAGGAATCATGGAACAAAATGTGAGTAAGTCGAGTTATTGGAAGCCTAAGATTTTGTTTGCGAGAGATGTGATTACTAGGTGAACAGTTTTTTAGTAGGCAGTTTTCAGTCAGCAGTTTGCCTACTGCCTACTGAAACGCTCGATGATTTCCCAAAGTCGGTAAAATCGCATCCTTCTCCGAAAGCAACACTTTTTCCAAATCAATTTTCCAATCAATTTTTAGTTTTGGATCATTGTACAAAAGTCCACCTTCACTTTCTTTTGAGTAAAAATTATCGCATTTGTAAAAGAACTCTGCAGTTTCGCTCAATACTAAAAATCCATGAGCAAAGCCTCGAGGAATAAATAATTGCTTTTTATTTTCCGCACTTAAAACGATACTAAACCATTCACCATAAGTTTTGGAATCTGGTCGAATATCGACCACCACATCCAAAACTTCTCCTTCAATCACTCTAACTAATTTAGCTTGAGCAAAGGGTGGGACTTGATAATGCAAACCTCTCAAAACGCCAAAAGTGGATCTAGATTGATTGTCCTGAACAAAGGAAGAATGAATACCTGCATCTTTAAAAGATTTATAATTATAACTCTCAAAAAAGTATCCTCGATCGTCTCCAAATACTTTTGGTTCAAATATTTTTAATCCCTCAATAGGTGTATCTACTATTGGCATTTTTTTAACATTTTATGATGAACGTTTTGTTTTGAACGTTTACGATTAAGTCCGTAAAACGTTCAAAATAAAACGTCTAACCTTCAAATTATTTTTCTCTAAAAAAGACACTAATCGGAACGCCCGTAAAATCGAAATTCTTTCTCAACTGATTTTCCAAAAAGTTTTTATAACTCGGCTTGATATATTTTGGATTATTGCAAAAGAAAGCAAAAGCTGGATAATACGTTGGTAGCTGAGTAATGTATTTAATTTTGATAAAAGCACCTCGATGAGATGGAGGTGGATTTCTGGCAATTGCTTCTTGCATAACTTCATTGAGTTTAGAAGTAGTAATTCTTCGATTCCGATTTTCATAAACTTGAAGTGCCGCATCCAATGCTTGAGAGATTCTTTGTTTTTCCAAAACAGAGATAAATACAATTGGCACATCATTAAAAGGTGCCATTTTATTCTTCAATTCTAGTTCAATATCTCTTGCTGTATTGGTTTCTTTAGTGATCAAATCCCACTTGTTAACCAAGATGACAATTCCTTTGTTTCGTTTCATGGCGAGGGTGAAAATGGCCATATCTTGAGCTTCCATTCCAGATACCGCATCGATCAAAAGTAAAGTTACATCTGCTTCTTCCATTGCACGTAAGGCACGCATGACGGAATAGAATTCTAGGTTCTCATGCACTTTCGTTTTACGTCGAATTCCTGCAGTATCGATGAGTAAAAACTCTTTTCCAAACTTATTATACTTTGAGTGAATAGAGTCTCGGGTCGTTCCAGCAATATCTGTTACGATATTTCGATCTTCTCCTAACAATGCATTTACAAAAGAAGATTTACCCACATTCGGTTGACCGATGATGGCAAATTTTGGAACTTCAGATTCGATTGGTTCTCCTTCATCTAATTGTTCTGCGATGGCATCCAACAACTCACCAGTTCCACTTCCAGAAAGCGAAGACAAGAAGTAAGTATTTTCAAAACCAAGACTCCAAAATTCATTGGCTTCCAACAAACGACCTTGATTGTCCACTTTGTTGACCACTAAGAAAACTGGTTTTTTTGTTCGTCGTAAGAGGTTGGCAACATCTTCATCTAAATCTGTAATTCCAGTTGCAACATCAACCATAAAAACTAGTGCCGTTGCTTCCTCAATGGCAATTTTAACTTGCGAACGAATAGCAGCTTCAAACACATCATCTGATCCTTGAACAAATCCACCGGTATCAATGACGGTAAAACTCTTTCCGTTCCAATCACTTATTCCATATTTACGATCACGTGTGACACCACTCGTATCGTCAATAATGGCGTTACGACCACCAATCAAGCGATTATATAAAGTTGATTTTCCTACGTTTGGTCGGCCGACAATGGCTATAATATTTCCCATAATTTTTTTTAAAGCTTTTAATCACTTAATTGTGATTTGTCAGCTAGATAATTTTTTTGCAAAAGTAAGAAAATAATGGGTTTGAGGTGGGGAAAATTTAAATATCATTTTTTGAGCCTTTTGAGGCGAATCTTGATAAGATATGAGTTCACATGATTTGATTTTTTAAACCATATAAGATACTGTGTTTCCATCCAAGTAAATTTGAAAGAAATTTAT
>CAYGRM010000452.1:0-5022 GCA_964352225.1 uncultured Saprospiraceae bacterium
TTTTAATTCCTCTCCAAATTCTTCGGAATTGCTTTTAAAAACACCAGTTTCTTTATCTTGAAAAACTGCATAAAAATAATTTGTAGAAAGATTTTTTGCGCTCATCATCGAGTCAATTATAAAATCGACAGAATCAGTTGGAATGGGTTCATCCGCTTGGAGGAGCTCAGGATTAGAAAGTAAATTTCGATTTTTCAACACTTTGGCAATCTCAGGGGTCAGCGATTTTAGTTGCAGATTTATTTCCTCTTGTTTTAATCGATGTCCCTCATAAATCCAATTAGCCTGAATCAAACCTATTCCCACCATGGCGAGAGTAGCCAGCAAAATAATCCATTGATGGGTATTTAATATTTTTTTCATCGATGGTAAAAATACAATGAATTCCATCTTCTTTCCAACTGCTTAAGTTTTCATTAAGCTTTTTAATAATTGATTGGGGTTATTTCATTTTTCCCTAAAAATAAAACTCGATCATTTGATTTTACTTTGTGTTAATCATTTTTTAAAACAAAAAAAATCAAACTCATGAAAAAACTAAATCTATTACTATTGGTAATTATGTTGTTACAAACCGCTCTTTCTGCTCAATCGAAAGAAATAATATTTACAGAAAAAAACCTAGAGCAAAATATCCTAACCTACCAACCTCCTCATCGAGAAAGTGTTTCCAAGAAAGACTTCGACCAAGGTGTTTTTATTTTGAACGAAGTAAGGAAGGATATCAAAAAGGATAATTTAAAATTTTGCTACGCAGACTATTGGAATCTGATGACTTCATTTCATTACCTGAAAGAACCTCAAGCAAACGTAGAACTTGTTTTTCAAAAAGCTATTGATGATAATCCAACATCTATTTGCGAATATATTGATGCTTTTGGAGAAAAAGCAGTTATCCGATTATCCAATTCTATTCCTAAAGTCTTTCTACCTTTTTATGAAAATTGTAAAAATGAAACATCAATAAAAGAAATTTTCGATCCAAAAAAGTATGCGCAAGAAAATGGATTTGATTTAAATTTAGTCCAACTAATGCACCAAATCTCAGAGGATGATCAAAAGTATCGAAAAGTCGATGGACAAGTTGATTGGTCAAAACAAACTCCTTTGGATGAAAAAAATATGCAACTCATTGATTCACTTTACAACATCAAACACACATACATTGGAAGCAGTCTAGTTGGCAAAAAATTAGAATCCGCTATGTGGGCAGTTATCCAACATTCCAATATTGAAACGATGGAAAAATATTTGCCCATCATGCATGAAGCTGTAAAAAAAGGAGAGCTCTCAGATGGAACACTAAAATTAACAATTGACAGAATCTATTGTAGTAAATATAATTATCAACCTTTTGGGAGTCAATATGGAAGTGGCTGTGAATTATCCAGTAAAGAAGTGAGAGAAAAAGTAAAGGAACAATATGGTTTAAAATAAAAATGTAAAGCCTTGATTATTAGAAAGTTTATCGTTGAAATTACTGATAAACTTTCTATTTTTATGGCTATGGAAAAACCAGTTTCATATAGGATGCAGATTCCTTTTTTTATCAAAAAATCGGAAACAGATTTTCAAAAAGATTTGTACGAACGATTTGACGACATGGTCGTTCGCCATATTGCTTTGCATTTGGCTGATGAGATTTGGAAAAAATATCCTTTCCAAAAAGGATATGACTTCATAACAACACATTTACAAAACGAAAAAAACGTCAATATTTTAGAATTGGGATGTGGTGTGGGTCGAATGATTGGAACACTTGCTAAAGAAAATCCGGAAGGATTTTTTTGGGGAATTGATTATAGTTATCAAATGCTTAAGCAAGGTCATGACTTTTGGATAGAGAACAAAACGATATTATTAGACTTGTCTCACAAAGGTTTTTCAGCTATTCATATTCCTGGACATGAGCTGAAAAATTTGAATTTCGGATTGGCAAAAGCAGAAGAATTACCGTTCAAAAATAAATCGCAAGATTATGTATTCAGTAATTTTTTATTGGATCGATTGCAGCAACCTTTGGAAGGATTGAAAGAGATGAAAAGGGTACTCAAACCTCATGGAAAAATCATTATGGTTACTCCTCTCAATTTTTTACATAAAGACCATTGGAAGGAATTATATCCTGCTGTCAAACTATTGCAGGTCATCAAAAATATGGGATTTGATGTTTTGGAGTGGGAAGACCAATTTACGATGGAGGAACCACTTGACTTGAGGGGAAACGTTTTGAAGTGGAATTGCCTTGGAATGGTTTTACAAAAATCATAAAAAATCCTTTCTTTTCATTCTTGCATTTCGTTGATAAAATTCAGGAGCTTTATTTGAAACCCATTTGATAAATTTTGCTATTTCTTCGTGTTCTACCAATTTTCCTACAGTATTAAACTGATCCCTCAGTTCTTTTAAAGTAAAAACAGAATGAATTTTTTGATGGCAAATATTATGAATTTCAATGAGTTCAGAATCTTTACCACCTCTTGACTTTGGAATCAGGTGGTGTCTTGAAATGTTTTTATCTCCTAAAGTTCTGCTACAAATTGGGCAGGTTTGAGTGTCCATTTAGATTACTTTTTCACTTTCAATAAAATCAAAAGTAATACAACGAACTCAAGTCTATAGTTCACATAAAATTCTTTTTTTAATTACTTCACATCAAAAACATACTCCCCTTGCCAATCATTTGGAGGAGAATTTTTTTGAAATCTTTTACATCTCTTGATATACATTCTGGTTACTCCATCATTTGGAAAAATCGATTGACTTTTAATAAAAAATTCGATAGCAGAATCCCATTTTTTTTCAAAATAAAATTTCAAACCATTTTCATAAAATGATAAAGAGTCTAATTTCATTTTTTTAAGCTCAGTTGGATTGGCATCAAAAACTTCATAAATAGGGACGATATTTGATCTCCCTTTGACCACAACTCTATCCAATTGTCTAATATGAAATTTTTCCGCTTGAATCAAATCTTTTGTAGTGTCTGAGATTATAATTTCGGCATCATAATATTTCGTCAAAGACTCCAACCGTGAAGCTAAATTTACTGGATCACCGATCACCGTAGAATCCATTCGAGAAGCAGAGCCAACCGTCCCTAAAATTACTTTTCCAGTATGTATTCCAATGCCAAATTGAATGGGAAACAATGGATTAGACTGCTCGTCATAATTCCGTTGAACTTCGTGCATAGCGATTCCAGCTATCACCGCATCATTTGCATGATTTATTTCTTGCTCTTCCTTTCGATCAAAAATACTCATAATCGAATCTCCAATATATTTATCGATAAAACCATAATTATGATGAATAGGAGCAGTCATTTTATCAAAGAAATCATTTAAAAAAATCAATAACTCCTGACTTGACATCTGTTCAGATATTTGACTAAATGAACGAATATCTGAAAATGAAATCGTCAATAATTCAACTTTAGCAATGCCGATAGGAATATCATCTGTGGCTTTTTGACCTAACCTTTTAATAAATTGTTCGGGAACAAATTTTCGAAAAGTATTCGACAACTTTTGACTTCGATCAATACTTGTAGCAAATAATCTAGTCAAAAATAAAGCTTGCAACAACATAAAAAAGAGAATTCCAAATGGAAATAAATATCCATCAGAGGTACCTCTCGCATCATAAAAGGTATCATACCAACCCACAAAAATCACCACTAGCATTCCCATGGTTAAGATCACCCCTCCCCTTCTTTTTCCTAACAAAACTTTCCCAAGTGAATAGATTAAATAGACCGTACTCAACAAAAGTAACACTTGGAAAAAAGGCGTTCCCAGGTGATTAGTTTCATTTGGGGTGAGTAAAGTAAATATGATCAATCCAATACATCCAATCGAGATTAACTCTGTCCCCCACTTAAAAAAATCTTTTGGAAAAAGTACCTGCAGATATCTAAAAAAGAAAAGTACTATAATATAAATCGATAAATAAGCAAGTTTCGAGTTAAGCTCTGTTGATATTTCTGTCCAATAGATTAAGAGTTTATCACCAGTAGTCATTACTCTTATCATCGAAAAAAAACATAAAATACTGAAATATAAAGCCCCTATTATTTTCCTTCTCATTTGGAAAAAATACAAGTGAGAAATACCAATAATCAAATAACATCCGATCAAAAACCAAACGCTTGCTATGCTTTTTGCCACAACATTTTGAATATCTAATTCTCTACCTAGTAGCACACTTTTACGAATAAAGCCAGGTTTACTCGATCGAAAATTACTTACATGAAGCACTAAGACTACTTGCCCATTTTCTATTTCAAAAGTGGTCAAATTAGCATCACTTCGAGGAATAGTTGTCTTTTGATCTTTACCAACTTTTCCATGCGAAATGACTAAATCTTCATCCACCCAAAGATTATAGGCATCTCGAATGTCGGTCAAACGAACAGATAATTTCTTTTGCTGAGGAGTGGTAATAATTTTTAAGCGGTAGGTAGCGAACCCATTTGAGGGCAGCGAATTTTGTTTTCCATCAGCGTGTTTAGTCCAAGGTTTTGGAACTTGAATCCAATCAGGAGTTAGATCTTTTTTTTCAAAATCCTCTGGGGTCAATAATTCTTCCCAATAAAATTCCCATTCTCCATCCAAAAGAACATTGCCATTATTTTCAAAATCCCAATCAGAGAGATCTATAATTCCTTTTGAAGCCTTTGGATATAATGGAAAAGAATTATCATTTGAATTACATCCAAGTAAATACACACCAATAAAAATTAGAAATGTTATTTTTTTCAACTGTGATGGCTTTTTGAAGTTGCAAACGCTTTGATCTAATAAATGAAATTACATTTTTTATTTGAAAATAAAGAACCTCTTTTGAGTCAAAATAGGTCACCTTTTTTTGAAAAAAAATAACACCACATTTACAAAACCAAACAATAGTTTATTTTAAACTGTACTATGCTAGTATCTCATCTTAAAACTAATTCTACCATGACTTAGTACTCTGTAACATAATTAACTTTTGAATTTGATGGCTTCTTTTAAAATTATC
>CAYGRM010000453.1:0-3977 GCA_964352225.1 uncultured Saprospiraceae bacterium
TGGTGAAAAAAGACGCATAAAAAAGTTAGCGACATAATTCAAAACAGTCTCTTAAAGCAAATGAAAAATCATATTTTTATTTTTAAAAAATAATTAATATTTTTTTTCCTAATTGGAAATATACATAGCTTCGTTACTCAATTTGATACTAATGAAATGAATATAATCCAAGAACATTTGAAAATAGATATGTTTGAAGATATATGGAATTTCTCCTTATGCATTTTCATTTTGTATTTTCATAAAAAATAATTCAATAATCGAGGCAAATAAATTACCAAGTAGAATGAATAATATGCCTTTTCGATTTGAATTTTTCTTTCCAAAAATTAAAAAATTTTCCTAAAAACTTATTAGTACTGATATCGAACGGTTTCCAGTTCTATTGTATTTTATTTGCTTAAAATCAAACAAGAAAGGATTGAAGTTATTTTTGGACATATGAATAACACCTGTTATAAGTCATTCTATTTGGTACAAATCCACCATGAGTAAAAAATTTCAAATACTAAACAAAATAAAAAATATTCAAATCAAAGCATTTTTCTAACCAAATTGAAATCACTAGATAAACTCCAAACTACTATGTTTAAAAACTTAATCCTTTTATTCTTATTTTCTATTTCATTTTCAAGCTGTACGATTGTCGGAAATTACTACCTGATCAATTCAAGTAAAAATAAAATTAAAGTTAGTCTTACTCTCGATCCTAGCTTCATTTTATTAGGTAAAAAAGTTGAAATCAAAAGTCTGAAAAAGACAAAAAAGAAGGTGAAGTTTTCCGCCTTCAAAAAAATGAAAACTCATCCTTACACCATTGACTCACTTACCTCTACTTTGCATTTTGAATTGGATAGTGAGCACCTAGCTTACCTTGGCACTAATTATAATACAAGGAAGATTGGAGATATTAAAATTGTAGAAAATAAAAATACATTTGAGTTTGATGATTCTAACCAAGGGAAATTTAAGTCAAGAGGATTGATGAAATATGTGATGCTCTATAAGTATGAATAAAAAAACAAAAAAAGGTCTTCAACTTTCGTTGAAGACCTTTTTTCATGTCAACTAAAAATATAAGCTACATTATTGTAAAACCACTTTTCCACTATAAACATTTCCTCCATGAATTACTTGCAATAAGTACACGCCCTTTGGTAAATGATTCAAACTCAACTCTGTCATTTGATTAACTGCGCTATTTTCCATAACTGCTTTACCTGTCATATCCGTTAATCTTAATTGAGCGGAACCTTGAATGTCAAAATTCAATTGAACTGCAATATTTCCATCCGTAGGATTAGGAAAAACTTTTACATCTTTGGTCTTTCCAAAATCAATAGTTGCGACATCTGTATCTAACCATACTTCAACAGGGATTCTATCTCCAGCACAAGTTATATCTGGAGTGCTGATTCGCCAATCGAAGAAATAGTAGTACCAGTTTTCTCCAAAGTTAGATGATTTAATCGAAGCATAATCTTGATATTCATATGGATAATTTACTCCTTGACTACTTCTTTTTAATCGTGGTCCACCAACTCCCAGACTTCCAAAGTTTACCGTTTCATCAGTAGTCATCACCAAATCTGTTCCTTCTGGAACTTCCATTCCTACATAAACCATGGTTTCTCCCTCTGGAACATCAATGATTGCAGAATTCAATTCATTCCCATCTGAATCAAGTATAACTATCTTTCTTTCACCAGGAAAATCAGTATACACTTTTAGTGAATCCAAAATAAATGACTGGAGTGCATCGAAAATTAACTGATTATTTGAATTTAGATTTCCACTATAATCAGTTCCTTGATGATTTTCCATTCCTACTCCACCATTTACACCTGCCATTATATTTCTATCTTCCACGTAGAAAAGTTTAGAAGCATCTATCATTCCTGTCGTAAAATTATTTCCAAAACCAAGTGGTGTTCCTCCTGTTGGCACATCATACCAAGCTAGATTAGCACCTACCCCTTCTAGTTCTGCCATTTCTCCCAATGCCACAGTATCTCCAACAGCAGTAGGTGTTCCAGCCAATTCAAGCACCTCAACTTCTATTGCTTGGGAAACAAAACTATTACATGGTCCCTCTACCTCTACGGTATAAATACCGGATTCCGATACAGTTATAGAACTTCCTGTTTCATTATTCGACCACGTATATGAAAGAGCGTCCGGAGTAGCAATTTCAGAAAGTACTACACTTTCTCCTTCACAAAAAACAACATCTCCCTCAGCAATAATTTCTGGATTAAAAACTGGATCAACTATCGTTGCAACATTACTTGAAAATCCAAAACAACCATTAGCATCCGTAACCGTTACAGAAAAGTTTCCTTGCGTCGTTACATCAATGGATGGTGTGGTAGCTCCAGTTGACCACTCATAAGAAGCGTAGCCAGCAGGTGCATTAATGGTTACAGATTGACCTGTACAAAACAAAGTAGAGCCAGTTACATCTAAAATTGGAGCATCAGCCAAACAACCACCTTCAATTAATTGAAGGGTAGAATTGGCATTGATACCAGTTTCAGTTTGTTTGATTCCTGATGGCCATTTAACCACTACAGAATCAACTTCAGTAGCAGTTCCTAATCCAAAATACTGAATCATAGAATTCATAATTCCATAACTTTCACCTGATCGAACTTCTCGCACTTGGATTCCCCAAGCTCCATATATTTCGATTCGAGCTCCTATCGCATTTCTATTACTAATTACTCCTTGTAATTGAACTGCTAGGTGGTTATTGGAATTTCCATCATTCATCCATATCACATCATCAATATTACTTGGATTGGTATATATATTTGCATACCCACCATAAACATCTATAAATCCATCATTATTTAAATCTCCTAAAGCATATGATTCCATATCGTTGGTATCGAAGATTCCAGGCACTTCCGTAAAAGTTAAGTCCCCATTATTTCTAAAAATATGATGAACTGACCCAGCAACAATAATGTCAACCCATCCATCATTATCAAAGTCTCTCATCACGCCCTGAATAGGTAATCCATTCACATCGATTCCAGTATTAGTTGCTTCAACATAATGTCCAGTTCCATCATTAATTAATAATTGAGAGATGTGGTCATGATTCGTAATAAAGCAATCTAACCAACCATCATTATTTACATCCTGAAAATCAGCGGTCCAAGATTGGTAACCGATTTTTAAGCCATACTCTTCTGCCATTTCTGTATAATTCCCATCTCCATCATTTACATACAATGCATTAATTCTTCTGGGATCAGCCATATTGGTAACTCCTTGCCGGCATTTTGCAATGTAAAGATCAATGTCTCCATCATTATCAAAATCAGTCCAAATGCTTCCATAGTTTCCTGAGTTATCTGAATTAGGAACGGTTGCCATATCAATCCAACCATCCTGTGGCATTAAATTTCCCATTCCATCATTTCCCCAAATTCTACTCTCCGCATCATCATGACAGGCAAATACATCTAAAAAGCCATCATTGTTAATATCTGCAAAATTGGAACCTTGGACAAACATTCCTGGTCCAGGTAAATATGTAGTAGTATAAGTAGATCCATCACTACTTGCCATAGCTAGTTTTACATCATCATATGCACCTCCAGCCAATACCTCATTATATCCATCATTATTGACATCGGCTACACACATACTCCATTGACTACCATTATCAATATTACCAATATTGAAAGTCGTAAAAATTTCATCCGTTTGATTTTGGAATTCAATGGTCAAATCATAACCTTGATTCATTCTAATGATATCATCCTTGCCATCATTATTCATATCCGTTACCGCAATGGCAACTCCACTTTGAACATTAGCATTTGAAAGTAAATCATTTCTATTGGTAAATGAGATCTGCGCTTGAGCAGTTTGTATTAAAAAGATCAATAGGAGAGGTAAAAAAGAGTAGTTTTTTTTCATAATTATTTAGTTAAGTTTATTAGCATTGTTTAGAACATCTAAAT
>CAYGRM010000453.1:3987-5015 GCA_964352225.1 uncultured Saprospiraceae bacterium
TGTTAATTACATTACATATCAATTGAAGTAAAATATATTCGTAATCATAATTTGATGCTCTCGATAAGACATCTTTTATTAATAAATCAGGAATAACCAACTATTACTTCAATTTTAAGTAAAACTATTGAAACAACTGCTTTTGCAAATTTTATATGACTATGCTTTGTTAAAACTTTCCTATTTGAATAATTCTTTTTTTCTAAAAAAATAAATTTATAAAAATGAAAAACCTGCTAATCTTCATTTGTTTTTGCTTCCTTTTCCATTCCTGCACCTCTGAATATTCCGATAATAATGACGGGAAAAAAATGGCGGAGAATGCCCCAAAACTAAGTCTTATCTGCCAACCTGAAACCTCCAAAATGGAAGGTGCTCCTGCTCATTCCGTCCATTTAATGTTTAATGATGAAAAAATAAAACTGGCTGATATCTTAGCTTGTGAGGTTTTCAAAAAAGAAGATTTCAATCAATATCAGATGCCTGACAATACGCTTCAAGCTTGCGGTGGTTGGTGGGCTGGAGGAGGTGAATACTTTTACCTTTACCAAAAAACTAATGGCAATTATGCTGTAAATTATGGTCAAATGTATGAAGAAAAAGAAACTGGAAAATATGACTACACCGAACTCCTCCAAATCAAAAAAAATGATAAAGGCAATTATGCGGCTTTCCCAAAACATTCTATAAAAGACCTAGTTGGCGTTTACACTTTAGAGGGATCTGACAATTCTTGGATGTTGGTAGTCAAGCCGAATGATGAAAATATAACTGCTACTTACTTTGTTGTTGATGGTGTACTCCCAACAACGAAAGCCTTAAAAAGTGGGGAGGTAAAATTGGGAGAAGGTAAAATACTAAATGATTTCAATGTAGATTTTTCTGATATGGTCATTAATTCTGAATTAGGGCAAGGACAGTTAGAAACTATTTTTGGAAGAGAAAGAATCACCTTCTTTGAAATCCCAAGTCACTTGGAAAATTTTCTGGATCATCTCTTTGTTCACTTAGACCTCCGTGACCAACAA
>CAYGRM010000454.1:0-4994 GCA_964352225.1 uncultured Saprospiraceae bacterium
GATTATTATTGGAGGTGGACTTTCAGGCTTAACGGCAGCTCGCCAACTCCAAGAAAAAGGAATCGATTTTTTAATCTTAGAGGCCACCGATCGAATTGGTGGTCGAGTAAAAACAGATCTTCTAGATGGTTTTCGGTTAGATCATGGGTTTCAAGTTTTACTCACAGCTTACCCTGAAGCTCAGCGGTGGTTAGATTATGCTAAGCTAGATCTAAAATCATTCCTGCCCGGTGCCCAATTACTCCATGCTGACGGTAAGCAAGATTTCTTAGGCGATCCTTTAAGAGATTTTTCAAGCCTTGTTCCTACCCTTTTTTCTAGTGCCGGAAATTTGAAAGATAAAATCTTGATCCTAAAATTACGTAACCGATTAGCCAACCTTTCTATTGAAGAGATTTTTCAACAAAAAGAAAAGACAACTCGAGATGTATTGAAAAATGAATATGGTTTTAGCCCAAAGATGATTAATCGTTTTTTTGCTCCTTTTTTTGCTGGTATTTTTTTAGAAAAAGAGTTAAAGACTAGTCGGAGAATGTTTGATTTCGTTTTTAAAATGTTTAGCAAATCCGATACTGCTGTGCCTAATTTAGGAATGGAAGAAATCCCAAAGTTATTATCTCAACCTTTACCCACAGAATCAATTAAAACTAATGCCAGAGTTTCAAAGATTGACCATCAAACTGTTCATCTTACGGATGGATCTTCTTTTTCTTCACCACACATTATTGTTGCTACTGAAGCCACAGGAATAATAAAGGAACTTTCTTCTGTAAAAACTTCCTACCAAAGTACAACTCACTTACATTTTGTAGCTGAGGAATCACCAATCAAAAAACCTCTAATAGCTTTAAACACGAATCCAAATCGGTTGGTCAATAATATCTGTACCATAAATAAAATTGCACCTGGCTATGCAGCCAATCATCAATTTTTAATTTCTTTATCTGTTGTTGGTGATGTTGGTTTAACCGAAATAGAGCTCATAAAATCGGTTAGAAAAGAACTCCAACTTTGGTTTGGAAAAGTTACTCAAGATTGGAAACACCTACATACCAGAATGGTCAAATATGCCTTACCCGATCAGCTCAACGTCTCTCATTCAATTCCTTTAGAAAAATTACATTTAAGAGAAGGACTATACGCCTGCGGAGATTTTCAATTGAATGGTTCCATCAATGCTGCTATGAAGATTGGTCGGGAGGTTGGTAACTTGGTAAGCAGCAAGATGTAATACAATAGGTTAAGCCAATTATTTGTACAGTATAAAATATAAATACCCTGACGCAATTTTTAGATTTGTGCCAAGGTATTATAAAATTTATAGATTTATTTAATAACTATTCACCAGGATTTTTTTCAAATAAAGAATCATTAGCAATAACAGATCGTATTCTTTCTTCCAATATTGCTGGAGGTGGAATTGGAACAATTTTGGTTTGTACGGACGCTGCCAGTTCCATTTTGTAGTCATAAGAAGAGGAATAATTAGCATCTACAGTAGCTGCATTAAGATTATATTGTCCTTCTTTATTTTTGGTTATTGTTATGGCTATTTTCATGTTTATTACGGTATCCACAAATTGATAGAAATTTGGAACAAAGCCCAACTCAATCATACTTAACTTTTGAGGAACCATTTTGGGCTGAGGAAGAATTTCGACCATAGTAGTTCTGGGGTCATACCCCGTTCCTCCTTCAATAACTTCAATACCTGCTATTCTTCCATCGCCCCTTAGTACCGCTTCGGCTATGGCACCAGTTCCCTCACCGATGATGTTAACAAGGGGGCGGACAGTATACCCTTTTCCTTCTTTCCCTTTATCCAACTCGATAGTCTCAATAGGTCCTTTTCGATCAAATAAGATCGTTTCAAATACTGGAACAAAATCTTTATCAATACCTGAAATTTCAATCTCGGGAGGAGAAGTATAACCAGAACCACTACTAGTAACCTCAACACTTTTAATTTCTCCATTTCTTCCATCTACTTTAACCTTAACCTTTGCTTTGCTTCCTGTTCCATTATCACCCACAACAGTTACTGTTGGGCTTGTATTATATTTATCTTTTTTGTTCTTTTGCACTTTACCTGTGCTAATGTACTTGACAAACTTTAATCCTCCAGATGCGTTTGGCAGTTTTGCTCTGGCTGATGCACCAAAACCTTGAGGCTGAGCAGTATGTCCAAAATAGACTCTAGAGTCGTTAATAATCAAATCATTATTTTTATCGCGTTCGGGTTCACCAGTATCAATATTGCGAAGTACTCTTGCCCCACTCATCAGTTCAGCTACAACCATACTAGATCGGTCTAATTCCCATTGGGCATCTGCAATTCCTTTAGCTACGCTAGAGATTAATTCACCGAATGGAATATGAAGCATAGCTTGCCCCTGATCCATAGGTGTATTAGTAAGTTTGTTATCCATTGAATTAACTTTTAAAATTTATAAAACATTCTTGCTTAAATCTGTTCTAACTTTCACCTCTCAATTAAGGATTTTTTGCTTCTTCTTCTGCCCTTTTTTCCATCTCATTTCTAATACGTTCCTCTAAAATAGCAGGAGGAGGAACAGGAACAAGCTTAGTCCGAATCGAAGTAGACCCCTCAACACTATAGTCGTATTTTTGGGAATACTTTGCGTCAACAGTAGTTGTACTTACTGTTTTATCCTTATCTGAGAACCACCAGCCAGATTCTTCTTCTTTTTTCGTTTCTGTTTTAGAACCTATACTAAATGAAGAAGACGTAGTCATGTTGACTGCAATTTTCACTTCAATAATTGACTCAACAAACTGATAGAAAGTAGGTGTGAATCCTAATTCAATTAATGATAGATAAACATCATTGCCATCATCATCTTTGCCAAATTTAACACGATCCTTTTCATCTTGACCACTCATCATTTGAGCAATCTTGGTACTATTTTTATCTAGCTCAAATTGAGCTTTTGCGATACCTAATCCAAGATTAGTTATTAATTCTTCGATAGGGACAGCTGCTAATTCTTGACCGATTTTACTCATTGGTACTATTTTTTATGGTTAATATTAATTTTTGTCCAGGTTTTAAAATTATTCCGGCCTCTGGAGAAGTAGAAAGCACTCTAGCTGGTGTAGCAACTGCTTCTGCTTCTACTTCTTCCCCGCTTGCTAGCTTAAGTTTTGTAGTCTTAGCCGCATCTTCATTAGATGTTGAAATTCTCCCATCTTCATCCGAAATGATCTCATATGGTATATTGAGCATTTTCAAAAGTTGCTCTGCATCATCTAAGGTTTTTTTAATAAGAAAAGGAACTATCTTCATTTCTTCTGCAATTGGAGCTGGAGGTACTGCAACTACTTTAAAAGTCAATTTACTAGCGCCTTTTATGTTGTAGGAATATCGATTGGAATAATTGGCATCTACAGGTGCAGCATATAATTTTAATGCATTAGGTTTACTTGATCCTCCAGAACCATCAATTTGATTAACATTGGTTTGAGCGTTTTCACTAATAGATAATGACATTACAATTTCGCAACTAACTTCTGGAATTTTATACCAAGTAGGTTGATAACCTATCCTTCGCATTTCCTCTTTCAAGCCATCGTCGCTCCCATATATTTCTTTGAAAGTTTCGATAGTTCTCATATCCAATGCCTGCTGAGCATCCGCTACTCCTCTTGCTACCGAAGAAATAATATCACCTAATGGTGCTGACAAGGAATCATATATTTGATTAATATCTTTATTAGTCATATTATGTTATTTCTTTTCCAATGAATATTAAAATAGTTGAATTCACCTCTGCTAAAGGATTTTTACCAGGGTCAGGTATTTGTTTAATCACCCTATCCTTTTTATTTTGATCGCTATTTTCATCAGCTTTAAAAGCTTGATATTTCAATTCAGTCATAAAACCTGCATTAGCGATCTTACGTCTAGCCATTACCTCAGTAAGCCCTGTTACATCAGGAACTTCTTTTGTTGGAACCTCTACTACCTTTGTTGCTTCTTTCGGTGCAAACTCAATATCAATAGTACTAAGTGACCCAGAGCTATCGGCAATCTGTTCTGTCGAAGGAAAGATAACTGAGTCTCCAGTTTCTGAGGGAATCATTTTAAACTGTAAATTGATGTGTCCCAAATTGTAATCACTTCCTTGCTTAAGAAGAATGCTCCGTGCATCCTCAATTTGTTTGTTGGCATCTGCAATTAAGTTAGCAATTGTTACACCTGATTTATCTGATATTTCTCTATCTACTTTTTCAGCAAGTCGACTAATTTCAAAATTTTTCTCCTCTAGTAATCCATTTAGCTCCTCTTTTTCCTTATTTTTATTTTCTAACTTTATTAATAATTCCCGATTATTAGCTTCCACCTTTTCTAACTTAATATTAAGTTCTTCTAACTCAGAAGTTCCTTCTTCATCATGTGCCCCTTCCAGCGAACAATTAACAAATCCATCTTCAAAAGTCCAGTAAGCAGTAAGTCCAGGTTCTTTTATTACCGATTCATTTTTCATATTATCACTAATCCTATCCTCGCTTAGTGCAGAATTCCAGATCCTAAGACCTTTCATGTTTCCTAGCATATAGGAATTCAGGTTCAAACAATTACCCAGTACAATTCGCCCTTTCCCAATAAACGGTGATTTCTCATTTAATTCATTTCCAAGTGTTGTACTATCAACGTCTAACTTCCCATTTACATAAATCAATTGTTGTCGTTTCCTCTTATTGTAAACGAATGCCAAATGATACCAAATCTTTTCTTCGATAATTTGATTCCCTGCAGTATCATTATGAAAAAAACCGATATATGGTCTTTTGTTTCGAATGGTCAAATGTAGGAGGCTACTAATTGGACCGCTCCGTTCATTTGTACCTAAAATTGCTGTATCACGATTAGAATTGCTGAGAATGTATTGATCAATTTTCACCCACACTTCTACCGTAAAGCTAGTGTCACTTAATTGTAGATCTTCAGCAGAACCAATTTCTATATCCGT
>CAYGRM010000455.1:0-4952 GCA_964352225.1 uncultured Saprospiraceae bacterium
ATTTACCCCCTGACGAGTTACAAGAATTATACGATGCAATTCCTATAATTACTTTATTAATTGCAGGTGCTGATGGAGATATTGAAGATGCTGAATTAAAGCAATCAGAAAAAATCACTAGAATTAGAAGTTTTTCAGGTGGTGAAATCATGCAAGACTTTTATGATCAGGTTGGTAAAGATTACCATGAAAGATTAGTTCGTTGGGCCAAAATTGTCCCTCAAGATACTGCTGAGCGAAATGCAGACCTTTCTGCCAGGTTGGAAAAGTTAAATCCGATTTTGGCAAAATTAACTAATCATTTAGGCGCTGAAATGTACCGTAGCCTTACTACTTTTGCAAAGCATGTCGCAAAAGCTTCAGGTGGATTTTGGGGAATTGGAAGTATTAATAAAGCAGAAGCTGAATTAATTAATTTACCTATGTTAACTCCGATTCATAAAGAAGATGAAACAGAAAAAGAGGCTTAATTTATTTTTACTTTAAAAAAAGCTGCTACTGATTTGGAGATCGGTAGCAGCTTTTTTTTATGCTGATTTGGTTTGATTTCCCCTTTTCTCCCGATGGTTAATTTTTCTCAAAAAATATTAATAAATCCCTTTGTTCGTTATAGAGAAAGATCAAAACAAAAAAGAGTAAATATTTCCCTTGAAAGATTTACTTTTGCGAAATAATCACAACGTTACATGGAAAATAATGAGAACCTACTAGGCGTCATTGCAACTCTTTTGCGATGGCGAAAACCTATCATAAGAATTTGTTTGATTGCAGGAATTGGGACTGCGATCATCGCACTTTTCCTTCCTAATTATTATCAATCTACGACTACTTTTTATGCCGCAAGTCCAGACTTAGGTAAACCTGAGGCGGTCGGTGAAATTGAGAGAGATCGTGAAATTTATGGTGAGGATACCGATAATGATCGATTGTTGACGATTGCACAATCAAATGAAATCGCTAGTTATTTGATTGAAAAATTCAAACTTTACGATCACTATGATATCGATCGAACTAATCGGAAATCAAAAGATAAAGTGAGAAAAAAATTCCGTGGCTTATATAATGTTGAAAAAACAAAATACGAAGCCATTGAAATTTCAGTAGAGGATAAAGATAGTTTGATGGCTGCAGCGATTACCAATGCTGCACGAGTGAGAACCAATGAAATGGCTCAAGCCCTGATTAAAGATAGTCACATGAAGCGAATGAATTCACTCAAAGCGACTATGGATGAAAAGCAACAAGCACTCTATATTCTGGGAGATAGTCTTTCGAAAGTGCGAAAAAAATATCAAGTTTTTAATACTGAGACTCAAGGAGAATTATTAGCTCAGATGGTGGCAAAGCAACGCTCTCAATTAATTGGGACGCAAGCAAAATTGGAAGTTTTTAGAAATGGAAGAGGTGCTGCCCGAGATTCAGTTATTTACCTCAATGCTCAACTTAGAGGTCTTGAAAAAGAGGTAGAAAGTCTTGAGCAAAATTTAGCACTCTTCAATAGTGGAATGTCATTGGTCAACGAATTGGAAGATGAGCACCAAGAAGCGAGAGAACAATTGAGTATTGACCGAGAGCGATTTAAACAATTAAAGGCAATTCACGATTCCTATATTCCAACTCTTATGGTAGTCGAAAATGGAGATGTACCCGTGGTCAAATCTCGTCCCTTCCGTTCCTTAATTGTGATCAGCGCAGTTATCATTGCTTTTATTTTAAGCTTGATTGGCGTTTTGATTTTGGAAAATTACAAAGATGTGGATTGGAAAAAACTTTCTGAATAACAATTAACCATTTATTAAATTGTTTGCAAAGCTATTAGGCATATCGACAGAAAATGTTTCTCAAAAATTATTTACGATTTTTGGAGCGATTATTTTGTTGTCATTATTTATTGGCGCAGCAACTGATTTTTATTTTTTGGCGGCATTGCCTTTGGTAGTGGTGATTGGATTTTTGGCGGTGGTAGATTTCAAAAGTTTATTTTTTCTCACCTTATTTTTTATTCCATTTTCGATAGAAATGACATTGCCTGGAGGTCTTGGAACAGACTTTCCACCAGAGCTGCTGATCATCGGATTGATGCTAGTCTACCTTTTGTATTTTATCAAAAACTTAAAAAACATTGGGAAAGAATTTTACAAACATCCGATTACGATTTTTGTTGCTCTGCATCTGCTTTGGACATTTATTACCACAATTCATTCTTACGATTATTTAGTTTCAGTAAAATTTTTACTCGCCAAATTTTGGTACGTTTTCGTTTTTTATTTCATGGCAGGACAACTTATCAAGACGACCAAGGATTTTAAAAAACTATTTTGGTTTTTCTTTTTCCCCATTTTTGCAACGATATTTTATGTGATGGTTCGACATGCGGCGACTGGTTTTTCCTTTAAAGAAATCAACTTTTGTGTTGGGCCGTTTTATCGAAATCATGTGATGTATGGATGTATTGTTGCGCTGTTTTTACCATTCATTTGGTATGTCAAAAAGTGGTATCCTAAATATTCAATGACCTGGTGGTTTTTAATCGGAGCACTTTTGATTGGTTTATTAGCGGTACAATTATCCTACACCCGAGCGGCTTATGTTGGAATTGCGATAGCAATTGCTGCTGTACAAATCATTCGTTTTCGCTTGATGAAAGTAGCGGTGGGTTTAGCGATTGCGATTGCGTTGGGTGTAGTAGTTCATTTGATTACTGATAACTCTTACATGGATTATGCTCCTGAATTTAAAAATACCGTTACGCATAATCAGTTCGATAATTTGATTTCAGCTACTGCAAAAGGGGAAGACATTTCGACGATGGAGCGAGTTTATCGTTGGGTGGCAGGTTATCAAATGAGTCAAAAAGAGCCATTGACAGGTTTTGGTCCAGGGAATTTTTATGGTTTTTACAAAGGCTACACCGTCACGAGTTTTGAAACTTACGTAAGCGATAATCCAGAACAATCCGGAATTCATAATTACTATTTGATGCTAATTGTGGAACAAGGATTTATTGGAGCGTTTTTGTTTTTATTGATGTGTTTTTACTTTTTGATTCGAGGGGAAACAGTCTATCACAAAACTAAAGATCCAATGAAAAAACATATTGTGATGACGGTGATTTTGACGGTGATCATTATTGATTGTTTACTTTTGATCAATGATATGATTGAAACGGATAAAATTGGTTCGTTCTTTTTTATATGTATGGCGGTGCTTACGAATATTGATACAACCCCCGATCCCCAGGGAAAACGCGCAAGTGTTTTTTGAATATCGATTTAAGAACGCTTCGCTAAGGATTTGAGATTTGAGAAGCGTTCCTTGTTCGATATTCGATATTCGATATTCGATATTCAAAAAATCGCTTATGTCAATGACATTGCCCTAAAGGGGAGTTTTGGGGTTGGAGGTTAAAACGCCTCCAACATCTTAATCAAGAAAAACCCATCATTACCCTGCTTTTGATACAACGGCATCAAGATCAAACTATCTTCTTGTGCGACTACATTTCCATTTTTATCTTTCGCTAAAATTTCTCCTTTTTTCACAGGTTGAAAATTTTTAAAATTAGGAGCCATTACAAAATTGTCATCAGGTGAAATATGATAAGCCATAATTAATTCCGCAATCTTTGGCAACCCTTTGGAGTATTCAATCAAAATGGAATCATGTCTATTTTCTACATGTGCTTCTTCCACACAACCAATCGTCCGCATGCAATTGGTCAATGCAGCAATCGCTCGATTGACAGAAAGTTGTTCATCATGTTGCCCTGATTCAAAAGTCACCGCAACGGTATCTGGTGCAAAATTTTCATTATTAAAATAGTGCAACGTTGTTCCTTTGATGCCTTTCAATAAACCTCTGATAACTGGCGCATGTAATTCTACCGCAATCCTAATACTCTCTTCTGTCTCTTGTGGGATAGAAAATATCCCCCCAAAAGCAGTCGTAGTATGCAAATCTAAAAAGATCAATTTCTCAGGTTGGTAGGTTTCAATCTCGTGATGAACAGCTTCTAATAACTCTTTTATTTCTAAGTCTTCTTCATCCAAATCTTCCAGTTGGGCATTTTTAATCCGAGCTACATTTTCAGTTGTCCATTGTCGGTTCAAATCTCGATTAATATATCTCACTCCTTCCGCTCTTGCACGAACATTACCAACCAGACCAACTATCTTCCCTCGAAAATGAAAATCAGGGTTCGTAATTGGCTCAACTTCCAACATTTTAAACATCAAATCCAATGCTTTTACACCTGCTGGTTCATTTCCATGCATCGCTCCAAAAACAATCAACAAAGGTCCCCTTTCATTTCCTTCAAAACTTCCGATGTATCGTTCGTTCTGCATATTTTTCTTTCTAAAATTATTTTTTAATCTACGTGTTTATATTGTTAAAAAAACAAGTCCCATTTAATTTTAATCTAATTTCATTCGATGCAATATCAATTTTCGGTCTCCCGCCCAAGCATTTTTATATAAAAAATACAAATACCCATTCCGCACTTTTGGCTTTTCGATGTACGCAAAATCAACCGACAAAGCTGGATATAATGTTCCTTTTTCCAAATTAATTTCTTGAATCTTTTCTCCACATCGAGTATTAAACGTTGTAAATGCTCTTTCTTGGATATTGTCAAATAGTATTTGTTTTTTCCATTTACGAGTCTTATGGTAATCAACAGGAACACTTCTGAGTGTATCTCCTTTTTCTGAAAAAAAATGTAATTCCGCTTCGAAATGATTGAATACAATCAGCTCATTTCCTTTTTGAAAGATTGGAGCATTTAATTTTGGATAAAAAACTTTCATGATTCCTTGCAAAAAATACTCACTATCCTTCAATGCTAAAATCTTCTCATCAAGATTCGTTTGCCACAAATCACCTGACCATGGTTTTCGCATTCCTAATTCTTCGATGAGTCGAAAAATTTCTTTTTCGTTGTGAATTAAGGG
>CAYGRM010000456.1:0-4936 GCA_964352225.1 uncultured Saprospiraceae bacterium
TTAATAACCAAATGAAATCATCTAGAGCCAATAGTAGACTGCTAAGGGTAAAATTTCAAAATGATAATTTTTTACATTTATTTTTCATCTCCCTTTACAACCTTTGTTTTTCGGCAATGTCTTTGAAAATAGGACAAAACTAAACACGCTCATCTGACAAAAGTTTTCAAAATAAACACTTCAAGAAAATTGCTCGACTGTAACCTATTACTTTTTGGGAAGTAATCAAGTTAGTCGTTTTCACACACTATTCGTTATTGCTAAATGTCTACCTAATGAAAAATCTATTACTAACTGCATTTGCAGTAACCTTTCTATTCTTATCTTTTTCTCAAGCCCAAGTCGATTCTTTAGTAACCCCAAGTAAAAAAGAATTAGCTGCCTTTAAGACACAAACTGAAATCAAAGTCAATGGAGAAATAGATGAAGTAGATTGGATCAACGCAGCAATTGGTACAGATTTCACCCAACTAAATCCTTCCCCAGGAGAAAAAGCAAGTGACAAAACAGAAGTAAAAGTCATGTACGATAATCAGGCTATTTATATTTCTGCAAAAATGTACACAGATCCTACAAAAATTTCTAAGCAATTAACCGAACGTGATGCTTTGGATAATTGTGATTGGTTTGGAATTCTTTTGTCTCCTTATCAAGATGGAATCAATGGTTTAGAATTTATTATTTCAAGTGCAGGAGTTCAGTTTGATGCTCAACTTTCCACCTTTGGAGAAGATGAAGCTTGGGATGCAGTTTGGAGAGGAGAAACAAAAATTACCGCTGATGGTTGGGTCGCAGAAGTGGCTATTCCTTATTCTGCCATTCGTTTTCCAGACAAATCAGAGCAAGAATGGGACGTCAATTTTTTCCGTTTCACTAATAGTACGCAGGAAAAAGTTTTTTGGAGTGAAATCAAACCTACGGTAAATGGCTTCGTCAATCAATCTGGAAAACTAACCGGCATCTCTGGAATCGAACCTCCGATCCGATTACAAGCAACTCCATTTTTAGCTACTTATACTCAACATTATAATGACAAAGCTGAGGTTAATCCACAATCTGTTTGGGGAGGATCATTCAATGCTGGAATGGATATTAAGTATGGATTAAGTGATGCTTTTACTTTAGATATGACTTTGATTCCAGATTTTGGAGAAGCAATTTCAGATAATCAGGTTTTAAATCTAACCCAGTTCGAAGTACGATTTAATGAAAACAGGCAATTCTTTACAGAGGGAACAGAGTTATTTAACAAAGGTGGATTATTCTATTCTCGCCGAATTGGTGGTTCTCCAATGCACTCTGCTTCAGATTTTTTGCATGATGGAGAGGAAGTTAAAGAGGAACCTGCGGAAACTCAATTATATAATGCTACTAAAATTTCAGGGAGGACGACCAAAGGAACGGGTATTGGTTTTTTCAATGCTATCTCTGGCGCGACCAATGCTACCCTGCAGGCAGAAGATGGAAGCGAACGACAAGTAGAAATTAATCCGCTGACTAATTATAATGTAATCGCAATTGATCAAAATCTAAAAAACAACTCTTTCGTCACATTGATCAATACCAATGTTGAAAGAAACGGATCTGCTTATGATGCCAATGCAACTGGTTTGATTTTTAATTTGAGAAACAAACCGGAATCTTATCGAGTGCAAGGAGATGTAAAAGTAAGTCAACAATTCTTCTCAAATAATAATGCTTATACTAACCATGTCAGTAATTTATTTATTACTGAGGAAGACTTAACAGAACTAACGGACGATCCTGATAAGAAAATTTTACTGGGTCATGCTTATAATATTGGTGTCTCTAAAATTAGCGGAAACTTTAATTTTGGAACTGGTTACGGAGTGGAAAGTCACACTTATGACATCAACGATCTTGGTTTTTTGTATAATAATAATGAGCAAAATATGGATCTGTGGTTTGAGTATGGACACTATAAACCTTTTGGAAAGTTCAATCGAATGGGTGGTGGTATATGGTCAGGCATGGAACGACTTTATAGTCCAAATAAATTTGCAGAATTAGGAATCAATCCATACTGGTGGATGCAAACAAAAGGCTTTTGGAGTATCAATTTCTTTGGTTACACCGAGCCATTTAGAAATGGTCGTGATTACTTCGAACCACGAACACCAGGTCGATTTGTTAAAACGCCAAAGATGTGGAATACCGGAGTTAATGTAGTTTCTGATCAAAGAAAAAGATTGGTTTGGCATCTCAACACGAATGGTGGAAAAACTATTGATTTGTATGAAGCAAACTGGTGGAGTTTGAGCACGATGGGAGAATGGCGAGCAACTGATCGCTTTAATCTTAGTTTAGATACACGAAATATTTTTGACTATAACGATGTAGGTTTTGTGGATAATTACGATGGTACAGATGGCGGAGAAATTATTCTTGGAAAACGTGATCAGAGAACAGTAATCAATACCTTGAGAGCAGGTTATAGTTTTACTAAAAATATGACTTTGAGTTTTAGACTGAGACACTATTGGTCTTCGGTAAAATATAATTCATTCCATAATATCTCAGAAGAAGGAGACCTAATCCCAACTGCTTATGAGGAGTTCAATGATTTAAGTTTTAACTTTTTTAATATTGATATGATTTATCGTTGGAGATTTGCACCGGGAAGTGATATCTTTTTTATTTGGAAAAATGCGATTAGCGATGTGAGCGATCAAACTGATTTAATACAATATGATTATCGAAAAGGAACGCAACGATTAGCTGAGTTTCCTCAAAGTAATAGCTTCTCGTTGAAGGTAGTTTACTTCTTAGATTATTTATCGTTAACTAAGTGATGAGAGATAAGTGATGAGTCTTGACTAAAAGAAACTCATCACTTATCACTCATATCTCATCACAAAAAAAACTATTTCAAAAGTCGTAACAGATATTCTCCATATCCACTTTTAATATATTTCTGGCCAAGTCTTTCCAATTGCTCATCATCGATGAACCCCATGTTCCATGCGATTTCTTCGATACAACCAATCTTCAAACCTTGACGATCTTCGATTACTTCAATGAATTGTCCTGCTTGAACAAGTGACTTATGCGTACCTGTATCCAACCAAGCAACACCTCGACTCAAAACACCCACTTTCAATAATCCTTTTTCCAAATAATATTTATTGACATCAGTAATCTCATATTCACCTCGTGGACTTGGCTTTAAATTTTTCGCCACTTCAACTACTGAATTGTCATAAAAGTATAAACCAGGAACTGCATAATTTGATTTTGGATTTTCAGGTTTTTCCTCAATCGAAAGTGCTTTGAATTTTTTGTCAAATTCAACTACACCATATCTTTCTGGATCAGCTACTTGATACGCAAAAACAACTCCTCCTGTCGGGTTCGCACTCGCTTGTAATAATTCTTCCAAGCCATTTCCATAAAAAATATTATCTCCTAAAACTAACGCTACTGAATCTCCACCAATAAAATCTTCCGCCAAGACAAATGCTTGTGCTAAACCATTTGGCTCATACTGAGGGATGTAGGTAAAATTACATCCAATATCACTTCCGTCTCTGAGCAATTTTTCAAAATTAGGTAAGTCATGCGGTGTAGAAATAATTGCAATATCTCGAATACCCGCTTGTAATAATATAGAGAGCGGATAATAGATCATCGGTTTGTCATACACAGGCATTAATTGCTTACTAACTGCGAGGGTCAATGGATAAAGCCGAGTACCTAATCCACCTGCAAGGATAATTCCTTTCATAATAAAAATTTTCTTTTTCTAATATTAAATAAAATGATAAACTAAATTATGGCGTGATTAGCATCTTTGTTATCCAAGATATTTAACTTATTAATAGATATAATGTTTCACGCAAAAATAGTCTCATTTTAAGGATAAGGAGAAATTTATGAAAGGAAATTTATACTGAAGTTTGTTGGAGAGAGAAATAAAAAAACTATTGATTGAGCAATGTAATAAATCTCAATCAATAGTTTTTATCAAGAAAAATTAGCTATGAGCTAATTCCATTTCTTGGAAAACCATCTTAATCCTTAGTACTAATTCTGAAGGTTTGAATGGTTTAGCTATGAAATCGGTTGCACCTAATCTGAATGCTTCCAAAACAGTTTCATCATTTCCCATAGCTGAAATCATGATGATTGGAATATCGCTTTTTAATTTTTTTCGGACATAAGTAGTGAGCTCCAAGCCCGTAACCTCAGGCATCATAATGTCGGCTACAATTAGATCAGGAGATTCTGCTTTGATTTTTTCTAATGCTTCTTTCCCATCTTTCGCCAAAACAATATCAAAACCTTGTTTTTTTAATCTAAACTCTAAAGAAGTCAATAAGATTTCCTCATCTTCACATACTAAAATTTTCATGGGCAATCGGTTTTTAAAATATTTAAATAAAATGAATATTATATTTTGCAAGGTATAAATATATAGATAAAAAATGATATTTGTTTAATTTTTATTTATCAGGTTATCCATAAATGCTACTTTCTCCTTTTCGGAACCCAAGCCCAAACCATTTCAGTCACAACAACTTCTTCACCTGTGCTGTCAATTAATTTTACAGCAACATTTACATCGCCTTTTTCGGTTTCTCGAATTAATTTAATTTGCTCTGAGGTGAGTGTTGCAATTGCTTTTTGCGCACCTGTCGAACGCTTGATGAATTTTGCGCCAAGATTTTTCATCAACGGTAACTTATCATCAGGAATATTCATTCCCAGTACCATTCCACTCGCCGTTTCTGCTAACAAAATAGAAGCCGCTGCATGAACCTGACGGATGTGATTTTGTACTTTCTTTTGATTAGAAATATTTACGATCACTTCTTCGCAAGTCATTTTCTCAAAATCCATTCCTGCCGTTCCGACAAAAGGAACCACTCTTCCAATCGCTTTATTTCGCAACCATCGTTGTGAGAATTTTGGAAAT
>CAYGRM010000457.1:0-4905 GCA_964352225.1 uncultured Saprospiraceae bacterium
AAAAGTAAAAGTGATTTTTTCGAAATCGGCATTCGTCATTCCTTCAATTGGATTGACGAAGAAGCGGCAGATTCTACTGTCAATAATTTATTCATAACAGGTAAATGGAATTTTGCTCCGAGCGAACGTTTAAATGTAAAAACCTATGCTCACCTTGGATTGTGGGATAATGCAGGAGATTATAAAATAAGTGGAGAATTGTTCTTTGACTTAAAAAAATTAGGTCAATTACAACTGAGTGGTATCAATCAATTAAATCGTCCAGAACTATTACAACAACGCTTTTACATTTCCAGCAGAAACGCTTGGACGAATGATTTCAAGCCTACTTTGGAGACTAATTTGAGTGCAACCTATGCTTTGCCCAAATGGAGATTTCAAGCAAGTGGACAGTATCATTTATTGAATAACTTCATCTATTTTGACACGCTTGCTACCGCGCAACAAACTGGTGCACCATTGAGTATTTTCCAATTAATTTTACAACAAAATTTTAAACTGGGAAACTTCCACTTAGATAATGTTATCATTCTCCAACAAACTACCAACGATGCACTTAACCTTCCTAATCTTTTTTCCAAACATAGTTTTTATTATGGAGGAAAATGGTTTAAGCAAAAACTTCAAATTAGATTAGGTGTGGATGTTAGAATGAATAATAGCTATTTTGCCAATACTTATAATCCGCTAGTAGGACAATTTATTTTACAAAATACGCAAAAGATAAATTTCTTTCCAGCTGTCGATGCATCTGCCAGTATCAAAGTACAACAGTTTAGATTTTTTGTAAAAGCAGAAAATTTAACTCGATTCTTTGCTGATGCGGTGGGTTCAATTCGAGCAGATGAACAATATTATCAGGCTGCTTTTTATCCGATTCAGAATACTCGATTTAGGTTAGGATTGGGATGGAAGTTTGGAAATTAAACAGTAGGCAGTAAGCAGTCTGCAAAGTGCTAGCTGCCTACTGGATACTGCCTACTGAGAACTAACTAAAGTTCGTAATTCGGAGTCAATTTCTCATCATGACCTGAATAGAACTCATTTATAATTTTTATGACTTCATCTGGATCATCGGTGATTGGAAGTAAATTCATATCATCAGGACTGATGTTACCTTCTTGATGCAGCATGATCTTTTCAATCCATTCATTCATGCCCGACCAGAATTTTTTACCAACTAAAATCACAGGTACCCGAGTGATCTTTTTGGTTTGGATCAAAGTCAATACTTCGAACAATTCATCCATAGTTCCAAATCCACCAGGCATTGCAATAAATGCTTGAGCATATTTTACAAACATCACTTTTCTCACAAAGAAATAGCGATAATTCAAATTCAATTCAGGATCAATAAATGGATTGTGGCTTTGCTCAAATGGCAAATCAATATTCAATCCTACAGAAATTCCACCAGCTTCTTTAGCTCCTTTATTTCCAGCTTCCATGATTCCTGGTCCACCACCTGTGATTACACCAAATCCTTCTTTTACTAATCTAGCAGCAATCTGATCTGCCAATTCATAATAAAAGGTACCTGGTTTAGTTCGAGCTGATCCAAAGATGGAAATACATGGATCAACATGATTCATCGTTTCAAATCCTTCAACAAATTCAGAGATTACCTTGAACATAGTCCAAGCATTTTCTCCTTTTAATTTTGTCCATTGCTTCATTCCTTTTACGGGGATATTGTTTTCTTGATTATTTTCCATAATATTTTTTTAAAGCTTTAAAATCTATTTTCAAAAAAAATTCAAATCTGTTTCTATCAGATTTGCACAAAAAAGCCTACCAATGAATTGGCAGGCTTCGCTATTTATATAAATTATTACAAATTTCAAATTATTATGACTTGTTCTTTTCTCTTCAAACCTTTTCTGTCATAAAACTATCGTACTGTTGTTTCACAAATTTGACAACATCATCTACATCTTTGTACTGTGCAAAAAGATCTTGTAAAATTTGACTTTTTGAAGTTACGCTTGATGGAATAACAAAGCTTGCCACATCAGCAGCAGTAATTACCTCACCACTCAAAATGATCAAACGCTCGATAACATTGCGAAGTTCACGGATATTTCCAGTCCAATTTACTTGTTGAAGTGCTTTCAAAGCGGCTTCATCTATTTTTTTAGGAGCTACTCCATATTCCGTACAAATTGACTCAATGAAGTGGTCAGCCAACATCGGAATATCACTTCTTCGATCATTAAGAGTTGGTACTTTGATGATAATAACTGCCAATCGGTGATACAAGTCTTCTCTAAAATTCTTAGCATTAATTTCAGTCCTCAAATCTTTATTCGTAGCCGCAATGACTCGAACGTCAACCGAGATTTCTTTATCCCCTCCTACCCTTACAATTTTGCTTTCTTGCAATGCTCTCAAAACTTTGGCTTGAGCAGAAAGGCTCATATCTCCAATTTCATCAAGGAAAATAGTACCTCCATTGGCTTGTTCAAACTTCCCAATCTTTTGCTTGTAAGCTCCGGTAAATGATCCTTTTTCATGACCAAATAATTCACTTTCAATCAATTCAGAAGGAATTGCCGCACAATTCACTTCAACGATAGGCCCCTCTGCACGACCACTTTTAGCATGCAACCATCTTGCTACCAATTCTTTACCTGTTCCATTTGAACCGTTGATCAAGACTCTAGCATCCGTTGGAGCTACTCGATTAATCGTTTCTTTAATTTTCAAGATTGGCTCAGACTCTCCAATAATTGCCTGACTTTTAACTTTGCTGACTTTTCGTTTTAATACTTTATTGTCGGTTATTAAGCTTGATTTGTCCATGGCATTTCGAACCGTAATCAATAACCTATTCAAATCTGGTGGTTTTGAAATAAAATCAAATGCTCCTTTTTTCACCGCATCAACTGCTGTGTCAATATTCGCATGACCAGAAATCATAATAACTGGAGTATCACTAGAAATGGTTTGTACACGCTCAAGTGCTTCCATTCCATCCATTTTTGGCATTTTAATATCCATAATAACTACGTCATAGTTGGACTTTTTTAATTTGCCTAAACATTGGATGCCATCTATTGCCTCATCTACATCATACTTTTCAAATTCAAGAATTTCTCTTAACGTATTTCGGATGCTAGCCTCATCATCAACAATCAGAATTTTTGCCATTGGATTTTTTTTAACAGGTTGGTAATATATCTTTGAAAATCGTATTAAATTTTGTCAACAATTATAACGGAAGAACGGTTGTAATAGTTACCTTTTCTAAAGATAAATATTATTTTTTTTTTTGATAACAAAAAGAGTAGACTTTTGTCCTAATATCTCTTCATTTAGTGGGCATTTCTAACCTAAACTTTCAAAAAAAAGAATTCTTATGGTTCCAAAGAAAGCCTAAAAAAAACAACTGTTTTTTGAATCCACAAATCCTATTATTTCTCCCTCAAAATACTTACCTTTGCGGGTCAATTTTAAAAAAGACTAATATTCATGAGGACAAAACTGTCGCAATTTAACTTCGAATTACCACCCAAACTGGTAGCAAAATATCCAACTGAAAACCGAGATGAATCTCGATTAATGGTTGTTCATAAAGATACAGGATTAATTGAGCATAAAATGTTCAAAGAAGTTTTGGAATACTTTGATGATGGAGATACTTTCATTCACAACGATACCAAGGTTTTTCCTGCCAGACTTTATGGTTGCAAGGAAAAAACAGGAGCCAAAATTGAGGTCTTTCTTTTGAGAGAACTTAATCATGAAGCGCGTCTTTGGGATGTTTTGGTTGATCCAGCTCGAAAAATTCGAGTAGGAAACAAGTTATATTTCAATGATAAAAATGACGAGCAAGAAGTGCTAATTGCTGAGGTAGTTGACAATACAACTTCTAGAGGTCGAACGATTAGGTTTTTATTTGAAGGTACGGATGATGAATTTCAAGAAAAATTAGAAGAATTAGGAAATACTCCTCTTCCAAAATATTTGGATCGTGCAGTTGAAGAACTTGACAGGGAAAGATACCAAACCGTTTATGCAAAAAATATGGGTGCCGTCGCTGCACCAACTGCGGGTTTGCACTTTAGCGAAGAGTTATTGAAAAGACTGGAATTGAAAGGAGTTGATCCTGCTTACGTGACACTTCATGTTGGTTTAGGAACCTTCAGAAGTATTGATGTAGAAGATCTTTCTAAGCACAAAATGGATGCTGAATATTTCAAAATTCCAGAAGAAACAGCAGTAATGGTGAATAAAGCCGCTGCCAATAAAAAACGAATTTGTGCGGTCGGAACTACCTCTATGCGAACGATTGAATCTGCCGTTTCTGCTGATTCGACTTTGAAAGCTGCAGAAGGATGGACCAACAAATTTATCTATCCTCCTTACCAATTTAGCATTGCAGATAGTATGATCACTAATTTCCATTTACCGAAATCTAGTTTATTAATTATGGTTTCTGCATTTGGTGGGCAAGATTTGATCAAAGAAGCCTATGCTCAAGCGATCAAAAAGAAATATCGTTTCTTTAGTTATGGAGATGCGATGATGATTATTTAAAAAAATAATTTTACGATATATAAAAAAGTGTTAGTACGATCGGTACTAGCACTTTTTTTTTGCCAAGACTTAGCAATTCACATGCTCAACTTTCTATTCTATGGATGAACAAGAACTTAAGTAGCCAGGCAAGATTATTAACAGTTTTAGTTACAACGCTCATTGAACTATTACTGAACCTACTAATAAATGGACAGGAAAACCAATTCATGAAATAAATAAAAATATTAGAGCTGTGACCCAACTCGCTCAAATAAGTCATAAGAAGTAGAAAATACTTCAAATAATTAAAGAAATAGATTTTTTATTTTTTTTAAATCCAATTATTCCTTTTTTTATAACCAATTAATAATCAGTATATTATAC
>CAYGRM010000458.1:0-4888 GCA_964352225.1 uncultured Saprospiraceae bacterium
GCAATTGTAATTTTTTCAAAATTAAATGAACCAACAAACTCTAAAATATCAACTTTTAGCTGACATACTAGCAACCCTCGAATTGGAAGAATTTCCAATTGGAGTGGGTAAGCATTTGGAATTACAACAATTGTATTCCATGTTGCCAGAGGATATTAAGGCAGAAGAAATGAAGACTTTGTTGGCGCCAATTTTTGCAAAGAACAAACAAGAGCAGGAGTTCTTTTATGATATTTTTGACCAAAGTTTGAATAGGGTAAAAGCCAAAACTTGGAAACCTAAAGACCAACCTATAACTCCTATTTTACCTCCCAAAAGTAAGTGGGAAATTAGCACCAGAATTCTTGGATTAATCTTGTTGTTGATTGCAGCCACTCTTATCTATCTTCGAATTTCAGGAAATAAACCCTTGGTCATACCGCCTAAATGTGAGCAAAAACTTGTGGTTGAACCAGATTCGACATATACCTTGAATTTATTGGATTCATTTGCACTTGAAAATGAACTTAGAGAAGAGTTGATAGGAGGTGGGGCTCCTAAATTTGTATCTTTTTTGAATGGAGAAAAAGTAGGAACGATTCCTGAAATAGGGAATTATCAAATTGATAGCAATGGCGTTTTTACTATAAATACAACTGAATATTTTAAAGAGAACTTTGAATTAGATACTGTGATTGCCATCGCGAAGTATGAACTTGGAACGGACACCACATATTTTATTATTAAGCCCAAAAGGGAAATTGAAAAACCTAAAATAACTCCTCCAAAACCGAAAGACAATTATTTAAGTCTTAAACCTCATCCTTTTCCAAAATTATTATCTTTTCCTGAACAGCCGCCAGAGTGGGTTACATATTTTCAAAAATATAAATATTGGATCAAGCCAATTTTGATCTTTTTGCTGTTGGCATTGTTTGGAGCTTACTTAAATTGGTGGGCAGAGCGCCAACAAAAAATCATTGCTGATATCCAATCCAAAAATGATCCTCCATTATTGTGGAATATTCAAATTCCCAATATTTCGAAGATCGATTTGAATGAAGATTATTTTAAAGTTTTGCAATTGATGCGGCAGCGAACGAGTGATGATCACTACGTGTTGAATATTCCAAAAACGATTAATAAGACCATTGAAAAAGGTGGAATCATTGATTTTCAATATCAATATAAGACTCGTCCTCCTGAATATTTATTACTCATAGATCGACAGAGTAGTAAAAATCATCGAGCATATTTATATGATTATTTATTTAAGTCATTCAAAGAGAACGAGGTTTATATTGAACGTTTTTTCTATGAAGGAGATATTCGTTTATGTTGGAATGAATATTATCCTAATGGAATCAAGTTGCAAGATTTGCAGCAAACCTTCCGTGACGCTCGACTGATTATAGTTGGATCTGGTTATCAACTATTAAATCCAGTTACGGGCAAGTTGGCGAAGTGGACTAGTATCTTTGACAACTGGGCGGACAAAGCTATTCTTTCTCCCCGTCCTTCTAAAAATTGGGCAGGAAGGGAAGCTCAATTGCACCAGAAATTTATTTTACTTCCCGCTTCGGTTGAGAGTCTGACGGTGATGGTAGACAAAATGGAAGCTACTGATCCTGACGAAATTAAAAGTAAAATCAATGATACATTTAATGAACCGATTGAGTTTAGAGGAAGTTTGATCGAAACCTTACAGCATTATTTTTCAATAAATAAAAAAGGTGAACCTCGGGATGAATCTTTGATTCATTGGATTGCAGCATGTGCCATTTATCCAACTTTGCATTGGGACTTGACGATGTATTTAGGGCAAGAGCTTTCTACTGAGGATAAAAATATATTGACCTTTGATAATATTAATCAGCTGACTCGATTGCCTTGGTTTGTCGAAGGAAAAATTCCAGAGCAAGCTCGATTAGAGCTATTGGAATATTTGCCAGAGGAGGTAGAAATTCATTTAAGAAAGAGTTTGCGAGAACTATTTGAGACTATTCCACCACCTGATGAAAATTCTGTAGCCTTTGCTGATTCAAGAATAAATATTTCTCTCAATAAATATTTATTAGAAAAAAATGATTTACTCAAAACAGAATTAAATCAATATGCTAGGGCAGGAGCAGATATTGATGTGACGATGTTGAAATATTTGGAAGGAGAAAAATCTCCGAAGGATTTTGAAGTTGATCCTAATTTGAGAAGATATGCAGAGGGAGAAAAACCTAAGGTAGGATTGGATCGATGGACAAGACTTTTATCATGGGGAGTGCTCTTGTTGATCCTAGGAATCTTATTTTATAATCCAAGTTTTGAAAAATGCAAAGGGGAATTAGTGGAGTATAAAGATTTGGAATTGTGCTTAACTTCTCCTGATGATCATCTAGTTTATCGAGCAGAACAAATCAGAGGATATATCAATCAAAATAATTTTGAACCAATTGATAGCCTAGAACAAGAAGCCATTAAGAAATACTTCTTATTCAATTCAGGAAATAGAACTGTTGTAGAATTTGGAAAAATCCAGCAAGAGGAATATAGTGTAGAGTCAATTTTTCCATTTATAAAAAATGATACTTCCATTTTACATTTTTATCAAAACCTTGCAGTTGATTTTTATAATCATGGAGTGCCTTCCTATAATCGATTTGATAGTTTAGGAGTTTCAATAGAAGAATATTATAAAAATTCAGGTGACTCGATTGAGTTCTGCACAGCTTTTGAAAAGGCAAGATTTTATGATAAAAAGATTTATTCTAGTGGCTTGAGTTCAGAAGTTGAAAGTATTTTGAAATTAAAATGTTCTCTAGGAATTATAGATGACTCAGAAGAATCAGGTACTTTCACAGATGCTCGGGACAATCGACAATATAAATGGGTGAGACTAAAAGATGGAAAAATATGGATGGCAGAAAATCTTAACAATAGAGCAATTTTATCTAATTGTTACAATGGTAGTACAACAAATTGTGATAAATATGGAAGTTTGTATACATGGGCTAATGCACGTAAGGCTTGTCCTGAGGGATGGAATTTGCCAAGTGAAGGAGAATGGAAAAACATGTTAGATTTATATGGTGACAATCAAAGTAGTTATAATCAATTAACCAACAATGAATTTTCCGCTCAACTTGGTGGAATGTATTCTAGCGGTGGAGATTATTCGTCAATCGGAAACGAAGGGATTTATTGGACTAATACAGAAAGTAATAATCTTGGTGCTGCAAGATACATACGCTTTGGTAGAGGAAATGAAAAAATCACAAAATTAGATAATGGAGATAAGAATCATTCTTTCTCTTGTCGATGTGTAACCAATAATCTAATTGAGCCTCCAGTTAAAGTGTTAACTGAAAAAATAGGAGGTAAAGTCTATGATAGCAAAGATCGTAGCCTTCGGTTAGCAGGAGTGGAGGTGGAGTTTTTGGGACAAAAAAAGATCACCAATGAAAGAGGAAGATATGAATTTGATGTCCCTTTAAATGACCTAAGTAAAGACTTTGTTTTAAAATATAACAAAAGAAATTATGCTGAAATCACTAAGCGGTATACTCGAAATGAAATAACCGTTTCGGAAAAAGATAAAGACAAAGAATTCCAATTAGATGATGTTTTTATGGAAAAAATAGATGAGAGGAGTATTAAAAGAAAACAGACTATTGATAGACTATTTTCCGGTACTGCACAGCCAAGAAATTCAGCATCAAGGGAATTGCTCCGAGAATATAGTGATGATGAAAATTTGGTTAAGGATCTTATAGATGCAGTCACGAACGAAAAGCATTATAAAAATGGAATTTTAAATCCTGATAATTCAGCTGGTTTCTATCTTGTAGTTGATATTTTGTCACAATTGCCAGCTACCTCATTGAAGAGAGAAAAAAATTCCATAGAAAAACTAAGAAGAGAAATAGAAAAAGCCAGTTTTTATGGGGCTGGATTAAAAGAAGATTTTTTACAAATTTCAAATAAAATTTCAAATAATACTTTAGGTTGTTTTTATGAAAACAAACAAGTTTTTCTTTCTTATATGGATAAGCAGTCTTATGAAGAAGCGGTACGAAGAATTGAGGTCTTAAAAGAATGCAGTATGGACGATTCCCAAAGAAACGAAATACTGAAGTGGGAGAATGAATTAGCATTAAAACGGAAAAAATTAATTGAGGAAGGAGATGCTTTATTCAATAAAAAATTATACTCTGAGGCTATTAAAGTTTATAAGACTGCTAGCCTTATTGACGAAACATCTCAGTTGGCAACTAAAATAAATATCTCCACAGGTATTCTCAATAATCAAATACTTTTAGACGATAGAGATAATAAAAGATATGAAATTGGTAAACTTAAAGATGGAAAATATTGGATGATGCAAAACTTAAATATTGAAATGCCAAATTCATTTTGTGTAAATGATGATCCATCAAATTGTGAAAGATTAGGAAGACTCTACCCTTGGAATGTAGCTAGAAATGTCTGTCCAGAGGATTGGCATTTACCTAGCGAGAATGAGTGGACATCAATGTTACAATCATACGGGAGTGATGGTTATAGTCAATATAATAATTTAGCAAAAATCGGATTTACAAATCAAGCTGGTGGTTATCGTGGTCAGGATAAGAGATTTCTTTATGTTGGTGCAGTAGATATTTATTGGACTAATTCAAGAGAGGGGAAAGATAGAGCTTTCATGATTGAGTCTAACAAAGCTGATGAACTTATAAAAATGGGAAGTAGATCAATGGTTGATGCTAATTCTTGTAGATGTGTAAAAGATTAAAATATCACATCACCAATCTCTTTTTCATCCTTCCAACTTCATTTCTTTAACGACCTTGTCCAACTTTTTTGCAACTTTTTTTTAATTTATCCTTATAAGTAATTGTAGTTTTATTAAGCCAAAAAC
>CAYGRM010000459.1:0-4821 GCA_964352225.1 uncultured Saprospiraceae bacterium
CTTAAATCTAGAGATTAAGCGGTCTTCCATCCCATCCAAATCTTTTGGAGGCCGATCAGAAGTCAAAATGATTTGTTTTCCGTTTTGGTGCAATTGATTGAAAATGTGGAAAAAGATTTCTTGCGTCTTCTTTTTGTTTTCCAAAAATTGAATATCATCTACTATCAATACATCTACCAAGTTGTAAAAATTCACGAAGTCGTTAACTGCGTTATTTTTAATAGATTGAATAATTTGATTAGTAAATTTATCAGAAGGTACATAAAGTACTCTCTTCTCAGGCATTTTTTCCAAAACCTCATTTCCTATAGCTTGCGCTAAATGAGTTTTCCCTAACCCAACATCGCCAAAGATTACCAAAGGATTAAAAGCTGTGCCACCTGGTTTTTTTGCAATTGCAATACCTGCGGATCGAGCTAGACGATTGCAGTCCCCTTCGATGAAATTGGTAAAAAGGTAATTTGGATTAACCTGTGAGTCAATTTTCATTTTCTTAATGCCCGGAATGACAAATGGATTTTTGATATTCCCTGTATCAACGGAACCAGGCCCGTTGGCTTCGGCTTTAGCAGCCATGTGATGTTGAGGTGCATTTTGTGGTGCATTACTCGACATCAAAATCTGGTATTCAAGACGTCCCTTATCACCCAACTCTTGTCGGATAGTCATCTTGAGCAGCGTTACGTAATGCTCTTCCAACCATTCGTAAAAAAACTTGTTGGGCACCTGAATCGTCAATGACGAATCATCAAGGCTAACAGCCTTAATTGGTTCGAACCAAGTTTTAAAACTTTGTGGATTCACATTTTTTCGGATAGTACGAAGACAATTGTCCCATACTGAAGTACAATCTTTTACCATTCTTTCAGTTCAGATAATAGGCTCAGAGCCTGATTAATAAAATTATAACCAGTTGTGAGTGTAGAGTCTCTTTTAGTATTTAAGTATCAGTAAAATAGCAGAGTGAAAGGAAATGTAGTATCACATTTTGTTCCGCCAATTTTGTTTTCTCATTGTCCCCTTGCATAATAAATTTACTATCTAGTTGCGCGGGAGTACAAAGAAAAAAAAATTAATCAGAAAGAAAAAAATAACAATACTATTTCTAGAAATATTTTTTTTTCGTATTTGTTTTCAGCGCATAAGTGTTATCAAGGAAATGACAAACCTATTGTTATAATTATTTTGGGTACTTTTTTTTGGTTTTTTTAGCCGTGGGATTAACCTTTCGAGATAGCAAAAATATGTAAAAAAAATCAAATAAGTAAAATTTAATTATGTCTTATTTTTTAATAATTGAAATTAGATAAAATCGCATATATAACTGCCTCATTTTAATGAGACCGCTTCGCTTTCAGAAGTCAGATCGTTCGCTTCGCTTACTGTCAGAGGTCAGACTTCTGACCTCTTAATCTTTAATGGTGATATTCTTACAAGTAGTACATTTATTTTTAAAATTCTTTTCAAAATAAATATCTAGTCTTCCCAAGACGACTCCTCCAAACCCAACTTGATTAATAAAAACCTTTTCCCCTTTTTTATTTTCAATTTCTTCTGGCGCTTCCATAAAAGTGTGACTATGCCCTCCTAGGATTAAATCTATATTTTCAGTTTCCTTTGCTAAGACTTGGTCTGAAACTCGATTGGAAGAATATTTATATCCTAAGTGCGAAAGACAAATTACGTAATCACATTTTTCTTCTTCCTTCAAAATATTGGCATACTTAGTAGCCATCTTAAGAGGATCAAAATATTGGGTATTTCCATAAAGTTTTCTCGGAACTAAACCATCTAATTCAATCCCCAATCCAAAGACTCCAATTCTAATATTTTCTTTTTGGAAAACTTTATAGGGTTTGAACTGCCCACTCAAAGGCGTATCAGAAAAATCATAATTCGCGGTTAAGAACGGAAAATTCGCATGAGGCAATTGTTTAAGTAAACCATCCAAGCCAGCATCAAAATCATGATTACCGATGGTGGAAGCATCGTACCTCATTTTTGACATTAATTTGAATTCCAGCTCGCCTCCAAAGTAATTGAAATAAGGTGTCCCTTGGAAGATGTCTCCTGAATCCAAAAGCAAAACGTGCTTATCTGCTTCTCTAATGTTTTCAATGAGTGTAGCGCGTCTGGCAGCGCCTCCTAAGCCTTTTAATCGACCACTTTCAAAGGGATCAATTCGACTATGCTGATCATTGGTATGTAGGATAGTCAACTTCAAAATTTCAGGCTTATCGAATGCTGATATTGGAAATCTTCCAGCTGCCAGAAATGCAGAACTTACCATCGCTTTTTTGATAAATGATCTTCTTATCATGATTTAATTTTGAATGAGTATTTATTAAAAATCAAAATGAAATGTATCCCTTGATTATTTAGGTAGGAGCAAAATAAATATTATTCGACCACTACTACTCTACCTTCTATATTTGCAGTCACCTTTTTCCCTTGAGCATTTAATTCAATCACCTCCTCCATGATTGCATCTCGGAAAAGTTTCCCCAGTAATTCCTGCTTTTTACCTTCAAAGAAAAAACAGTTATCACCTCCATTTGCTACAAAATCTGTAAGTGCAATTTTATACATTTTATTTTTATCGATTGGTTTTCCATTAATTAGAACATCGATTGGTTTTCCATCCTTAATTTTAAATTGTACCTGGTGACTAATTGGCCAGCCACCATACTCAGCCATTCGAATAAATAATTTCTCTACCGTTTCAGCATCTACATCGATAACCACTAAAGCATTTTCGAAAGGCATCAATTCAAAAACAATGGACTTGGTAATTGGGCCAGCTGGAAATGAGGGGATGCGTAATCCTCCATAATTTACAATGGCAAAATCAATGGGTTTCCCATAATATTCTTCACATTTCTTATGGGTCAAATCTGCTATCCAATTACCTAGACTTGACTCAGGTTTTGCTTTCATCATTTCTTTTTCGGAAGTCCCGATGACCTGATTCATCTCGTTTTCCATTTCCTTTTTGTAAGGCAAAATTAGCATTTCGATTTCTGTAGATGATGCGATATTGGCGATGTCTTCAATTTTCACAGAGGAAAGTTGAGGATCAGAGACGTGCATAATCTTGGTACACGAAGCAAGAAATAAGAGGAGAAAAATAAATAAAATTGACTTGTTCATTTTTACTTTTTTTTTGAAAAAAAAGAAATTAGAATTTGATGCAAAGTAAAAATAGTTTTTAATTCCACGAATTTTTGAAGGTCAAAGAAATGTATTTTTTACTATAAGAAACCATGACTTGATTTTGAGCTGTGATTCAGAGATTTATGCTTATAAAATAAAAAGGGAAGCAAAATCAATTAAGATTCTACTTCCCTTTTTTTTGGAAAATACAAATTCTATTGTAAAATCAAACTTGCTTCTTTTTTTACTGCTTCCAATGCTTTATCTAAAGGCAATACCTCTTTGGTATTTAAAAAGTCAAAAAGTGCTTGCGCAAAAACTTTAGAATCAGCATCAGGGTCAATCGTTTGATAAACATGGTTAATAATATTTTGAATATCATCTCTCGCAATTTTGATGATTTTCCAAAGGTTATCCGATACATAGACTTGCTGGGTAATATTATGCTCAAACTCCTGCTGAATTGCAATCATTAATGCCATTCTCAATTGTTTTGCAGTTGTTCCCTCTGCTCTCACTCTCAAGATTAAAGCAGGAATAGAAATCCTTTCGCAAAACATAGAAAGTCGCTCATAGGCGCCGATTTTAATCGGTAGTGTAGTATTGGTTTGTTTGAATTGCAATTCCATCATAGCTCGCTTATGTTCACTTTCAAAGTACTCGCGAAGCATAAAGTATACCACAGCAACTACAGCGAATGAGGGTAAAGTTAATTTTAATATTTCTAGGAAAACTTCCATTAAAATCTTTGTTTAGTTTAATATTTAAAATTTCGGCAAAAATACTTGGTTCATTTGCCAATACAAAACCTTAAGAGGTTTTTCTGATTAGTTTAATAGTAATGTCTATTGGATGGAAAGCCACAAATTTTTCTACATTCCTTGTTTTTAATTTTTCTAAATAATAAACCATTTTAAATTAGAAAACGTTAAATTTGTGGTCAGATAAATTTGGAAAAAAAATAAAAGTAAATAATAAACGATATGAGTGCAATAAAAGAGACTTTAACCCAACCGATTACTTTGACTGATGGAGCTGTAAAACAACTACAACTCATCAGAGAACAGCAAGGTCTAGATCCTGAGCATGGATTACGGGTAGGTGTAAAAGGTGGAGGATGTTCCGGTTTTTCCTATATTCTAGGATTCGATAAACAGACAGAAAAAGATGATGTTTTCGAAATAAACGGGATGAAAGTTTTGATGGAAAAATCACATGCCATCTATTTATTAGGTATAGAAATAGATTGGTTAAATGGATTAAATAATCGAGGTTTTTCATTTAACAATCCGAATGCTTCGGATACTTGTGGATGTGGAACTTCGTTTTCTGCCTAGTTTTTATTGAAAAAAACATCTTCTAATAATTATCTATTGATTAAAAAATAGGATTTTTCATCCAACCAGTTATAAAAAATCTGAGTCATTTATTTGGCTCAGATTTTTTTTTGCCCAGATTATGGTTTTGGAAAACTTACTTAATAAAAAAAAGAAAGCGCCTCCTGCTTTCGCAAGAGGCGCCTCTTTTTTAAAACTTATCTATAAAAGATAATTAGTATTCTAATTTTAATCGAAAGATTAAGATTAGTCAACCAAAATCATCTTCTTAGTAGCTGTTTCAGTAGCTGTTTCCAATTGGTAGTAAAGTACTCCAGTTGCATCGATTCCT
>CAYGRM010000460.1:0-4820 GCA_964352225.1 uncultured Saprospiraceae bacterium
TTGATATCATTAAACAACTTAATTAAAAATAAATAAATTTGATTTCCCATAATCATATTTCAGTTTTTTCATGGTCGGCTATCCTGTGTGAAAAAAACAAACTCAAGGAACATTTCTCAAAATTTCCCAATCAATCTTCAGTACTATTTTTAAGGTTAAAAAATATTATTAAAACCCAGATTTAAGATAAAATAATATTATGCGATGATCGAAATAAAGATGGAATTTTAAATGATTCTATTCATATTTAATGTTAAATTTGATTCGGACATTTCATCTTTTGCTGTGAATAAAACTAAAGAAATTTGTCTGATTTATCTTATTATTTTTCACTTATGCTTTAATTTAAAATGATACATCCACACACAGAATTAAAATTTATTAACAAAGAAATTGGCTATGGAGTCGTAGCTACCAAATTTATTCCTGCAGGCACTATTACTTGGGCCTTAGACAAATTAGATCGAGAATTTACGCCACTAGAGCTTCAATCTATGAGTAATATTTATCTAGAAATATTAGATTATTATTCCTTTCGAAATAATAATGGAAACTTTATCCTTTGTTGGGATAACGGTCGTTATGTAAATCATAGCTTCAATTCGAATTGTCTTACCACAGCTTATGATTTTGAATTGGCGATTAGAGATATTCAAGTAGGCGAACAATTAACTGATGACTACGGGTACTTAAACATTTCCAAACCTTTTAGAGGAGTTGATGAAGGAACGAAAAGGAAGGTAGTTTACCCTGATGATTTACTTAAATATTCTAACGTCTGGGACAAAAAAATAAGTAAAGTTTTCAAAAATATTCCAGATCTAGAACAACCATTAAAAGAACTTATTCCTGAAAAAACTTGGAAGGAAATTATGTCGATTTATAATGGTGATAAAAAGATAGAATCAATTTTAAACAATTATTATAGTGGAGAAAAATAATCAATAGGAAAAGGCTTCAAGTTTAATAAGGACAATAAATAAAAAAACTAATCCTTGAAAAAGGATTAGTTTTTTTATTTATTCCTACTCGCAAACGACACCAAATTTACGGTATCGCCTATCATACCTATCTTACAAATACTTTTTGAGTATGGGAAGTAGTGTCATCAAATACAGAAATCAAATACAATCCAGTTGTTGGAAATTGAATATCTACAGAAGTTCCATTGAATGAATTCGAAGAAATCAATTGTCCGTTTAAAGCAAAAACTTGTAATTGATAATTATTGGTTTGAGATAATTCTGCTCGAATTATTCTATCTCCCAGCGGAAGGAGAGTGAGTTGATTTTCATTTAATGCCAAATCATTTTGACTGGATGAAAGACCAATAGAGATAACTTTACTAGTGGTTAAGGCAAGGTTATTCATTTCATCAAACAAGTCAAAATATACAGTATATTCACCCGGTGGAATATTCATCCCATCTAATAAAAAATCTTCTGTAAAGCCTAATTCTTCAAATCCGTAACCATGCTCTGTGATCATCTCATTGATATTACTTCCTTCGAGATATATTACAATGGTATATTCGCGATTAGCATGAAATGTGTTGAGTTCATAAGAAAGCTTAGACTCGCTCTTCTCCCAAATCAGGTTTACCGCAGCGAGATTATTCATATTGCAAATAGAGGACATGTTTACCGTCGGACAATAAGCTTCTGTCCAACTCTTTTGACTATTACCTCCAATAATCGCATCGGTAAAGAATGCTTCAGAAACACCTGCCCACAATTCAATATAGTTGTCAGCACCACCATTACTAAAGTCATACATATCATTATTGATATTATCTTTTCCCCAAGTCCATAATTTTACGCCTTTGGTTTCTTCATTTTCTGAAACTCTGAAAACGCCTTCTTCATTTTCATGATTGATCACTCCCCAATAACCACCATCAAAATTGTCTGCATAAGCGATTCCCATATCATTCCATTCATCTAAATAATTAATGTCTGATAAGTCGTACAAAGCATTGTTATTACCAATCCATCCGCCAGGGCTCCATCCTGCAAAATATTGCTCAACTGGAATAATGATTTCTGAATTTAAAGGAGTCCCTGTTTCACCTACTTCAGAACCAGGGGCTAACGTTGTACAAGTCCAATATTCGTAGTTAACATTATTCCCTTCATCATTAATAATATTGACATCAAAATCCCAAATTGAAGTATGACTGTAAACGCTAATATCTACTTGGCAGGTAAGTTGGGTGATACCATTATTGAAACTCCAAGGTGCGCCAGAATATGCTGTACTATCGGTAAACTCCATTCGAATTGTCACCGTATCCGACGTATTTTTGATTACAGAATAATCCCAGGGCAACAGCCAAGTTTTTCCATGTTCTGATTCTGGAAATGTTGGAAAAATTCCTCCATATACCATTAGCCAATTATAGTAAAAATTTCCTTCACCTATACCGTAGGGAGAACCACATTCACTTTGGTAAAGGTATTCATGTCCAGTAGGTTTATAATAAAATGAAAGCACCCGCCCACCATATTCAGGCAACAAGACTAAACGAATCAAATCATTTTCAATCACTTTACCATTGGCAAATACAACTTCTTGAATGTCTGTATCTAGGGTACTGAAGGAATTGATACTATGATCAGGATTCAAATCAAATTCATGATGCTGCCAAATAATGGTGGTATCTCTTAATTGAACCTGAGCAAAAAGACTTGAAGAAATCAACATACACCACAGCAAACAGATATTTCTGAAAAAACAAACTTTATTTAATTGGTAAAAAATTATCATGTATTAATTGTTTTGAAAACTATATTAAGTTTTAAGTTCTAAGACAAAAATTATAGAAAAGCTATCTCAGTTTCTATTTTGGTGAATATCGTAATTTATTGATTAATTATAATTATGAAAATGGTATATTCTATTACTTTCTTTTAAGAAAGACAACCATACTACAAACTTCTTAAGTTTGTATAACTATGATTTTTTCACTTAAAGTAAATAAAATTAGTTACTCAAAATATCTAAGCTAGAATCAGATACTTTTACTTTTGTCAGGGTAAGATTTAAGACATGATTTTTTGATTAAAAATTTTGCGAGTTACAAAATGTAAGATGATATCAAGTTATTTTTGACCCTTTGATAATCTATTAACTTACAACACTTTCCATTTTATTTTGTAATGTAATAACCAAGCAGTAAATCTACCCAATGGTTTTTGCAGCCTGATCAACCAGCGTTTTGAGTAGCCATTTTTTTAAGACAAAATATAAAATAATGAAGCATTCTAGATTGACCAAGTTCCTATTTTTTAGTCCATTGATTAGACAATTCAAATACTTGTTGTTAATTTTTTTTCCTTATTGGTGTACTGCCCAGTTTGGCCCTCAGATTCTGATTACTGAGCCATGTGAAACTTGTAAACCCGCTTCGGTTTATACCGCAGATTTAGATATGGATGGAGATATGGATGTACTAACTGCATCTGGAGGTGATGATAAAATAGCCTGGTACGAGAATTTGGGCGGTGGAGTATTTGGCACTCAAAATATTATTTCGGCTGAGGTTGATTTTGCTATATCGGTATATGCTTCCGACCTTGATGGTGATGGAGATATGGATGTACTCTCTGCATCTGAAGGTGATGATAAAATAGCCTGGTACGAGAATTTGGGAAATGGCGTCTTTAGCGGTCAAAATGTTATTTCAACTGAGGCTGATTTTGCGAGATCAGTATTTACCTCGGATCTTGATGGCGATGGTGATATGGATGTATTGTCTGCATCAGGAGCTGATGACAAAATAGCCTGGTATGAGAATATGGGAGATGGTGTCTTTAGTGCTCCAAACATTATTTCAAATGAAGCGGATGGTGCAATTACTGTATTTGCCACAGATTTGGATGGCGATGGAGATATGGATGTCCTGTCTGCATCTGCTGGTGATGACAAAGTAGCTTGGTACGAAAATATGGGAGGCGGTGTCTTTAGTACTCAAAATATCATCTCGACTGAAGCTGATTTTGTTAGGTCTACCTATGCAGCTGATCTTGATGGAGATGGAGACATGGACGTGTTGTCTGCTTCTGCCAGTGATGATAAAATAGCTTGGTACGAAAATATGGGAGGTGGTGCTTTTAGCACTCAAAATATTATTTCTAATCCTGCTGAAGCTAATGGAGCTAGTTCCATCTACGCCACAGATTTAGATGGAGATGGGGATTTTGATGTCCTTGCTGCCATTGGAAGTGATGATAAGGTTGCTTGGTATGAAAATTTAGGAGGTGGTAATTTTAGTACACAAAATATTATCTCGACTGAAGCTGATGGTGCTAGATCAATTTATGCTTCGGATCTGGATGGAGATGGGGATATGGATGTGCTAACAGCTTCCTCAGGTGATAATAAAGTAGCTTGGTATGAAAATATAGGGCCGACTTCAATATTTAGTTTTAAAAAAAATACACTTAAAATTCAGGTATCACCTAATCCAGTAAAAGATTATTTTATCATTGAGTTGCCTGTGACCATAACTGAAAATATTGAAATTATTTTGTTTGACTCCAGGGGGACTCAGGTGAAGCAATATCGTTTTTTTGAGGGGCAAACAGTTCAAGTTGGAGAATTGCCTAATGGCCTTTACACCTTGAAGCTTAGTGAGGGAGAGCATATTTATGTGGGCAGGTTTGTAAAACAATAGGTTTTATTTAATCTAAAGAATTCCCCCATGCTTGCTTGCCTCGGGTGCAGAGAACTGAAGAATAGTTGAACGAACTTATTAACTTGGGGACATTCATATTTATAAAATTTTTATTCACCACAGATTACTCAGATTTTCACAGATT
>CAYGRM010000461.1:0-4811 GCA_964352225.1 uncultured Saprospiraceae bacterium
ATTCTTAAATGATCACTTTGCCGATTGCAAGCTACTGTCTGTAATTCTTGATCGGTAATTTTTAGAACTTCTTTTAAAGTGGTTTCTTTTTTCACCTTAAAAACTAATGTAAATAGTTGCGTTTCATCTTCAATTGAAACAGCTTCACCTGACACCCAATTCATCAAAAGCAATCCTTTTTCTAAATCATTTGTTCCAAAATATTCTTTAGGAAAATCACTTTTCTCATTAGACTTTGCCTCTACAAACTCCAAGGCAGAATCATCGAAATCCAACGTCATTTGATAACCAGAAATAGCTTTAAAATCTTTAGCAAAAAATGGAATTTCAACCTGCTCGCCAATAGTCATTTTTTTATTCTCTAACAATAAATACACGTACTCATCTAATCGAGTTTCCACAGGTGTATTTGTTGTAAAAAGAGAGGCACTAGAATTTACATCTCCCATTTTTATTGCGACAAAATCAGCATCATTTCTATCTGATGAGATTTGAAAAACATCAATCGATTCCTCAAAATTATTTAAATCAACTGGATTTGGAAAAACAAAATCATTTGGAACAAAACGCCAAGATTCAGTTCCTCCAAATTCTGTATTAATATTTAAAATCACTAATCTTATTTTCACAATATCAAGAACTGTAATCGAACCACTATTATTCACATCAGCTGCGATCAATTGGTAAGGAGAATCAAATAAATCTAGTCCTAAAATATGTTCTTGAATGTCTACCATATCAAAGACATTCACTCCATTCTTGATATTATCTAATTTCTCAGGACGAATTTCAAAAGAAGTTCCACTCATCACTTCATAATTAAACACGCCAATATTATCAGTTATCAAAGTGGTGGAAACGCCACCACTCAAGATCACATCAACCTCTTTCACCGCTTCATCATTTTCCGTAAATACGCTACCCTGTAATGATAACATATGTTCTCCGATTTTCACTTGCGATTCATTAGGTGTAGACCAGCCTCGCATATTGGAAAATCCAACTGATTGAATTCCACAAGCGAAAGTGGAATCATTTTGAGATTCGAACCGACAATCGCCATCAGTTCCTAACTCAATATTTTCAGAACCTGAACAGTCTCGACCTTTATAAACGGCAACATCATCAAAAGTGACTAAGGTTTCACCAGTCCTAAAGGACAATCCATTTCCATTTTGCAAAGGATTATCATCTACAATATCTGCTATTCTTTTATCCTCCAAATAAACAGAAATACGTCCAACCTGAGGATCATAAATTACTTTACAATTCAACCAATCTCCCGCATTCAAAGTAACATTTTCAATCAATAAAGTTTCAAAATCTCCAGCAGAATTAGTTTTAAAAATCCTTACTCGATCTTCGTCTTCATAGAAATAAATTAGATAAGAATTCCCTCGATAATCCAGCGTCAAATCATCAGCAAAAATATGAACGCCCGCTCTTTTTTCAGTTCCATTTCCTTCAAACTTCATTTTCCATTGATACAGAAATGAAGTAGTATTATCTTGAGTTAAATCAATATCTAATTGAGTATTTTGAGCAGCAGAATTTGATTGTAAAAGTTCTCCATTTTGGACTTGCCAACTTCCAGATTTCACCGTCCAATCTTGATGTAAATTTGGTTGCACAAATTCATCTGCAAGAAAGCCTCGCAAATTATTTCCTCTCCACTCCGTTCCATCAAAATCTTTGATGGTAAAAAAACATTTTTGGAAAACACATGCACTTGGTAAGTCATCAAAATTAGCATCGAAATCATCTGCGTACCATTCTCCCAATTGATCAGTTTGAGCTAAGAAAGGCTCTTGCTCATGCAAAAGATCGGTTTCGTAAACACCATTTCCGTGTGTCGCAACTCTTAATTTTCTTGTGGCAGAAGTATAACTTAAGGACATGACCATACAGGCATCTGGAAGTCCAGTTGAGTAAGTCATCCACGTATCCCCTCCATCCGTTGACACAAAAACCCCGATATCATTTCCAACATAAATATGTTGAGTATTTTCTGGATCAATAAAAATTGCGTTAGTCGGAACATCAGGCAAATCTTCTCCCAAGGAATTCCAAGTCACTCCCCCATTTTCAGTTTTATAAATATGGGATAACAAATCATAGCCTCCAAAAACAGTATAAACTACATTATTATCACAAGGATCAACCAACACTTCCATCGGAAATCGATCAGGCAAGCCATTGGTTACTTCAGTCCAGGTATCTCCTCCATTTTCAGATTTAAACATTTTGGCAGGAGAAGTATACAAAGGCGCAGTACCTGCAAAAACTAAATTATGATCAGTTGGAGAAGCCGCTAAACAGTTGACAGGATTGTTGCCATCTAAGGGATTTCCACCATTAGTCTCCGTTCGAGTTGTTCCATTTTCAATGGTGTAAACAATATTAGAAGCACCATAAAGTCTTTGATTTGGACTACTTGGAGCAAAGCAAATTGGTGCTGAAAAATTACAAAAACAATCTGGATCAACTCCCGCACAGCCTGGTAAATTTCCAGTATTACTATTGAAATTTTCTGCTTTGTCATTGGAATAAAACAAACGCATATAATACAACGACCCCCAAACACTTCGATCATCATTTGGATCGATGATCGTTCCAAATCCATCTCCTCCAATTTTTCTTTCCCAAGCTAAGTTACCCCGATAAACTGCGGTAGCATTATCTTGCAAACCTCCTATCGCAAAATCTGGATCAGAAAGGGAGGAAGAAAAATTTTGATAAAATTGAACCGTCTGTAATCCTGAATTAGCACTTACAAAAGCTAATCCGTCATTTTCACTTTTAAAAATTCCACCATCAGAAGCAACATAAATTTTATTAGGAATATTTGGATGGTAAATTATTTGATGGATATCAGCATGGATATAATCTCCCGGTAATCGCTCAGGTCCTGCAACGGGAAATGCTGATAAATTCCAAAGTAGCCAATCAGATTCTGGAATCAAATTTTGTCCCTCATTCGTCGAGCGATAAACATTTATTCCTCCCACTAGTACAGTTGAAGAATTATTAGGATTAATCGCCACATCATGCGAATACCAACCTTGATATTTAGCATAATCATAATCATTCGCTAATGTCCAATTAATTCCACCATCTTCGGATCGAAATAATCCAATAGTTTCATCATAATTTCCAATACTGGCATAAGCTATATTTGGATCAGAAAAAGAAAAATCCATGGTAGCTTTTCCGGTAAAATCTGGTAATCCAACAGCAGAAAAATTCACCCCATCTACACTTCGATAAACTGCACTCCCTGCGCTTGCAAAAGCTCCCACTCCCACCAACATCGTTCCTTCATTGGTCGGATGCATCGCCAAACTCATTACATTGGGCAAGTTTAAAATATTCGTCCAAGTCGCACCTCCATTTTCAGAATGAAATAATCCATCGGTAGTCCCTGCATACAAAACATCAGAATTGAACGGAGAAATTTCCAAACAATTCACTCCTTTCAACTCTTCTTCTTGCGACCAATCCAAACTATAATTCCAAGTTAACCCTCCATCCGTTGTTTTTAAAATTCCTATGCCATAAGTTCCTCTACGATATCTAATCGTAAATCCTTGCCCCGTACTTTGATTAGGTTCTACATCATCCGGATCAAAATCACCGTAGACTTCACCTGTACCAATATATATTTCATTGGAATTATCAGGATTAATAACTATACTCGAAACTCCCAAAACTGGCATTCCTGTGGAGAGATAATTCCAATTTGCTCCATCATCAATCGATTTCCATAATCCTCCACTTGCCGCTCCAGCATAAAGTGTATTGGGATTATTCGGATCGACGGTAATTGCCAAAATCCGACCAGCAAAATTTTGTGGGCCAAGTGGTTCCCAATCAGAACGATTAGAAGAATTATTTGATAAAAGTCTTTGTTTGATTTGATGACTTTCGGTAAACTTGCTGGCTTTAATCTTTTCTGAGGGATAAGAACGTGCTAGCGACCAAGCATCCAATGATTTTCCAGCTCCGCTAAAATTTTCGACTTCTTCTGCTGCTTGGGTGTTCTGGGAAATATTACCCTTTGGCAAGTGGTTGGATATTTTACTTTGAAAAATCATCCAACCAAATAGGCAGACAATGCTTGAAGAAAGCAGAATTAATATTTTTTTGTTCATGGGTTGGTGATTAATTAGGCAAAAAACGATGCAAAATAAAGCTTTTTTTATAAAAAAAAGTCTGAAAAAGTAGGATTATGGGAATTTGTTCAAACTTCCTCTTTAACTACAAACATTAAGCCTTTTGTTAATTTCAATATGGTTCCTTATTAAACCATTTAATGATTCAACTTACATAAAATGGTTTTCTAAGTCTTTTGTTTTTGAAAAAATTTTAAAATTGCTTGAGGTTAAAGATTTGATAAATCGATCTACTTAGAAAAACTAAAACTATCTGTGTTTTAAAAATTCAAAAACCCTACATTTGCAATTCACTTAAAAAGAAAAAGACGTGGCTGGAAATTCATTTGGACAATTATTTAAAATCACCACTTTTGGAGAATCTCATGGCAAAGCAATTGGCGTCATCATCGACGGTTGCCCTGCGGGATTGGAAATTGATGAGGCATTTATTCAAAGCGAACTGGCTAGGCGTAGACCTGGACAATCTGCTATCGTTACGCAACGAAAAGAAGGTGACGAGGCGCAAATTCTTTCTGGTATTTTTGAAGGAAAAAGTACTGGGACTCCGATCTCAATGGTCATTTACAATCAAGATCAGCGCTCTAAAGATTATTCACATATCGCAGATAAATTTCGCCCATCTCATGCTGATTTTAC
>CAYGRM010000462.1:0-4808 GCA_964352225.1 uncultured Saprospiraceae bacterium
TTACTTGATTTGTTAGAGGTCGATCAAAAGTGCCCTTTCGTGTATATACCATAGGACCATAAGCGCAGCGAATAACCTGACTCCTTTTACTCTACTATTTTTTTAATGTCTTTTCGATATTCGGATGGACTCTTGCCCGTGATTTGTTTGAAAAATTTATTAAAGTTGGATACGTTTTTAAATCCACTTTCGTAACAGATTTCAGAAATACTCGACTTCTCTTCTGACAATAATTTACATGCATGAACGACTCGATACTCGTTGACAAATTTCGTAAAAGGTTTGCCTGACAATTTCTTAAAATATCGACAAAAAGCTGGAACAGTCATCGACGCGATTCTTGCAACTGTTTCTAAAGCAATGGGTTCTTGAAAGTTTTCACGGATATGCTTATAGATACTTCTGATCCGATCATTGTCTTGCGCTTGTACCTCAAAACCAAAATCAGAGGCATTTAAAATTTCATATTCCTTGGAAATAGCTAGTGTATGAAAAATGGAAAGTAATTCTATCAATCGTTCAAAATGACCTAACTTATTTAAAAATTCTAATCGCTTCCCTACCTCCTCTTTCGTTTTTCCATAAAAAGAAAGCCCTAATCTTGAGCGTTCGAAAAGCTGATTGATTGATTGCAATTCGGGTTTATCTAAAAAGGCTTCTCCTAAAAAATCTCGGTTCATTTGCACTACTACTTCACATTCATTTCCGGTGAGGCTATCAGTAAATCCAGAGTGTGGAACATTGGATCCAATAAAGATCAAATCTCCATTATTAAAATAAGACATATGGTTTCCGATATGTCGTTTTCCGCCACCTCCTTTAATAAACACCATTTCAAGCTCAGGATGATAATGCCAAAATGGAGCTTTATTCCGATTGGGATCATCATATTTTCGAACAGAAAATGAGCTTCCAAAAAAAGTCGGTATTTTCTCAAATGTTGCTTTCATAATTTTTTCTATTTATCCATTAGTGAACTACATCCGAATTACAAAAGTTGTTCTTTTCTCTTTTTTATTCAACAAAATTAAACGCGTTTAATGCAAAGTTAACCTAAAATTAACCCTCTTTTGTTTATGATGTTAAAATAACATCAATAGTTGCAAATTTTAGCGTAGTCCAGATTATTTATTGCATCTATCTTTGTATTGCAACTTTAAAGAAAGGATGTATTCTTCTCGAAACTTTTCGAATACCTATTTAAAATCACAATTTTAAAACATCGAGTAAAATACTTATTAAAGTTGCCTTAATTGAAGTTGATTTTTTGTTTCTATATAGTTTTGTTTTGTAAGAGGAGATAAGTGAAAGCTTATCTCCTCTTTTCTTTTTGGCTAAGAAATAATAATCAAAAATCGCCAAAAGGTATTCCTAATAAATTTCAGTCTTAATCCATTCTTAACTACTTTTGATTCCAAATTAACATGCATGCCTAAATTTTTACAATAGAAATATCAATATAGAATCAAATATTGTAAATTGTAAAGTAGTGTCCCAATTTTTTTCCATCTAATTTTGTGTTATCATTTTTATTTAAAAATCAAAAACACATTTTATTATGAAAAAGATGACAGAAAAACTTAAGTATTTTTTATTTGTAATTGTATTGTTATCTACTGCTTCAAATATTATTGCAAAGGATTCAAAGCCTAGCTTGAAAATATTTAATAGTGAAAAAAAGATGGTAACACTTGTTGGTGACAATACTAAGAACACGTCTCTAACTCTCAGCATTTTTGATCAGAAAGGTACTTTTCTATTAAAAGACAAAATCGTTGTTGTAGGCCAATATTCAAAGGCATATGATTTTTCTGAATTACCAGTAGGGACTTATGAAGTTGAAGTTGAAAACAGTACATCAATCCGTAATTATATTGTTACAACTTCTTCTACAAACCTATCAATGGTAGAAAATAAACAGAAAGAAATCTACAAACCGGTGGTCGAATCTGAAGGAGCTATTGTTTCCATTAATATGTTAAACTTAAGTTTAGAAACGGTAGCCGTCAGAATCAATGATAAGTCAGGAGAAGAAGTTTATATGGAGAAATTTGATCATACTTCCACAATCCATAAAAGTTATGATTTATCAAAACTGCCTTCTGGGAAATATTCGTTTCTTATAAATACTCAAGGAAAGCTTTTCAATATTGATGTTAATTTAAACTAGACGTTAATTTTAGTTTCTATATAGTTTTGTTTAGAAGTAAGTAATTATGCTTACTTCTATTTTTTTTGATAAAAAGAAAACCCTTCATGAACTGAATTCATGAAAGGTTTCTTTTATAATAATCGATCAGGGTGTTTGTAATACTTAATTGTTTAAAGTATGACTTTTGGAATCATCTTGTGTTAGTTTTTTGGAGTGGGGGGACTCCATTTCCCTTAATCTTTGGATAACTAAAATTACGCATTTAAGTACTCTTAAATAAATAGAAAACCTATTAAACAAGTTTCCTACATCAAGATGTGGGAGACTTGTGATACGATTTTTTTTTTTTTCTACAAAAAACAAACCCTCCATGAGATACACTCATGAAGGGTTTTTTTCTAAAACAAATTAGGTTGAAATAACTTGTAACATTACATTTACAAATTATTTATCGACAACTACAAATTGTTTTGCAAATCGTTTTTGGTTATCTACTTTGATCGAAATCGTGTAAATACCTGAAACAAATCTACTCACATCAACATTAACTGGATTTGATGGAATAGAGAGGTAGTCGATATTGAATTGGCGTTGACCAAGTGAATTAAATATCTCCACGGTACCTTCCATTCCTGCGAAATCTCTCAATGTAACATTAATGAAATTATTAGTAGGATTTGGATAAACTATAATTTCTCCAAAGTCAATATCATAGTTTACTCTTCTAACTGGAGAGTTAAGAGTTGTACCATCAACGTAGTTAACACGTAAACGGTAGAAGTTTTCGCCATTTGCAGGCTTGCTATCAGTAGCTTCGTAATTTATATACGTACCTACTTGGTCTGCATTTACTTCTTCCAGTAATTTCCAATCAACTTCGTTAGTAGAAACCTCTACTTCGTAGAAATCAACATCAACATCTTTATTCATCAACCAAGAAATTTCAGTTTGACGACCTGCTTTTTCAGCATTGAAATTAAGCATATTTGGAACTGCAAGAGTTTGAGAAACAGCGCATCCAAGTACCTTAACTTCAGCGAGTATCAAATATCCAGAGTTTGCCAATTGGACACGAACATATCGACCCTGAACATTCGGATTATCAACACTTGGGGATCCTAAATTATTTGATTCATAATGCTCATATACAGCTTGAGATCTAGCAGTTGATAAATCATCTGACATTGGAGTATTAGAAATTAACAAATAGCAAGCTCCAGTTTTATCAACACCATCAGTTCTATTCCATAGCTTGACAGTTTCAATATTGTAGGTAGCTCCTAAGTCAACTTCCCACCATGCTTCGTGTTCGTAGGTTGTTGCTGAAACTGAAGAAGCAGAAGCAGGGTTGGTAAAGAATACTCCATTTGTATTTCCATCAACTGCTTTAGAAGCACTACCTGTGATTCCTCCAGCATTAATTGTAGTTGATTGATATGCATTTTTAAACAACGCAAGATTAGTAGTAGATGTACATGAATTGTTATTTCCACCACTATCACAAGCATCACCTATACCGTTATTGTCAAAGTCAGCCTGATTTGCATTCGAAGTAGCAGGACAATTATCATTGTCATCACAAACTCCATCACCATCTGAATCTCCTCCCATACCATCACACGGAGAAGTATTCCCTCCATTACAATCAATTTCGACGGTAAAAGACCCTGAATATGTACTTGTAATTACACTTACTGGATAAATTCCCTCTGATAATCCTTCAATGACTTCAGAATTACTACAAGAATTACCTTGCCATGGATTACAGGACCAAGCTGTTCCTGTCCAACCAGGATTAAATACTTTAATATTTGCATTAGCATCATTAATACCGTTGATGTATACTCTACACCCATCAGTAGTAACACTTAAATTGCTCCCTGCAGGTTGACAAGGATCAACTCTTAGCCCTGTTTCACCCCAGAATCTTTCACACCCTTCTACTCTGGCACATCTGTAAAAACAAGTAGATTCTGTAATACCATTAGCATCGTAACTCAAATCATCAGAGTTATTATCTGTAGTAAACATCCAACTGGTATTATTAATATTAGCATTAGCTACTCCAAATCCACCATTAGCTAAGAAATTGTTATACATAGCCCCTACATTGAATGGAGCAAGTTCATTAATATTAACAGCGCAATCTCCAGAAGCTGTTGATTTCAACCAAACATATTCTAATGGTCGATTATCAAAGGATGCTGATGAATTACTTTGAATAAAACAATTATTATTTGAAATCTGTCCGCCGGGGAATGGACTTGTAGGGCAATCATTCTCCGGTGTTCCAGCACAACTACATCCGTTACCTTGTACTACATCATTTATAGTTGCTGGGTCTCCATCATCACATGGAGTTCCTGGGGTGTTTGGATAAAATGAATCACCTGGTTGACAATCAACATTATCACAAACTCCGTCACCATCTGAATCTCCACCTTGAGCTGAACAATCTGTACATACACTTGGATCTTGGACATTGATAAAAATTGTTGTAGTCAATCGACATTCGATGCAATTTCCATTTCCTGAACCGCTTCCTGAACCTGAACCGCTGCCAGAACCTGAACTTCCTGATCCTGAGCCACTTCCAGAACCTGATCCGCTACCTGAGCCAGATCCTGAACCACTTCCTGATCCTGAACCGCTACCA
>CAYGRM010000463.1:0-4804 GCA_964352225.1 uncultured Saprospiraceae bacterium
AAGTGGGAATCAAGAAAAAACCAAACTCTCCGCTCAGTATAAATTTTTAATTCCTTATTCATTAAAGTGATGAAAAATGAATTTCCAGAAGTAGAAAATTATTTTTCATTCGTAGAAAGAATGACTGATTTTGAGGCGATCATCGCTAATGGAACTCGAGATTCAATTAAAGTTTTTGAAACTTATTTTTCAAAATTTCCCAATATCATTAGACAGAATAAATTTGGAATTGGAGTATTAAATGGGAAAGAATCGAAAGAAGATTTAGCGAAACTAGGAGAAGATATTTTCCATTATTTTGGCCTGAGTAGTCGGAATGTTTCCAAGATTTATATTCCTGAAAATTATGATTTTGTTCCGCTTTTGGAAGCGACACATGAATTTAATAACATTGTACTTACAAACAAGTATAAAAATAATTTTGACTACAATTATACTTTGCAAATCATCAACAAAATGGATTATAAAGCAAATGGTTGCATTATGATAATCGAAGATGAAGCCTTGCAATCCAGAGTTGCCATGTTGCATTATGAAGTGTATAAAGATGAAAACCACTTGAATGAATTATTGGAAAAGAAAGCTGCTGAAATTCAACATATTATTTCTAACCTGCCTGACCGGCAGGCAGGCAATACTTTTTCAAATTTCAGAAACAAAAATTTTGGCCAGGCAAATGTGATCGAATTAAGTGACTATGAAAATGGAATTGAGGTGATGAATTTTCTAAAAGAATTAAATTAACAACTATGACCAAGCAAGAGAAAGCCAACGAGATTCATAAAATTCTTGAAGAATTATATCCCACTACTCCAATTCCACTCGATCATAAAGATCCATATACTTTATTAATTGCGGTACTTTTATCAGCACAATGCACGGATGAACGAGTCAATAAAGTTACGCCACATCTTTTCGAAAAAGCTGATAATCCTACTGACATGGCGAAACTTGAAGTAGAAGAAATTAAGGCAATTATTCGACCTTGTGGTCTTTCTCCTCGAAAATCTAAAGCGATTTCAGATTTATCTAACATTATACTTACGGAACATAATGGAATAGTTCCTCAATCATTTGAAGCATTAGAAAAACTTCCAGGAGTTGGACACAAAACAGCTTCGGTAGTCATGTCTCAAGCTTTCGGTTTCCCAGCTATGCCAGTCGATACTCACATCCATAGATTAGCTTACCGATGGGCATTGAGTACTGGAAAAAATGTGGTAAAAACTGAAGCAGATTTGAAAAGACTATTTCCAAAGGAGAGTTGGAACAAATTACATTTACAGATTATTTTCTTTGGAAGAGAGTATTGTCCTGCACGTGGACATGATCCGAGAGAATGTCCGATTTGTAGTAAATATGGACGGAAGAGTTTGTTTTAAATTTTCTAATAACTAAAAATAAATTTTGATTTTCCCAATTGAATTTTCTAAAAAGGATATCCCACAGAGAGGCTTCCTCGAAATTATTCAAAGCTAAATCGTTCCAAGATCGAACCAGAAGACGATTACCAATTTCATCTCTATATGGATTTAAAACCCGATAGCCCAAATCAAATCTCAAAATAAAATAATCCACATCTAATCGAAATCCTAAACCTGTATTCACCGCCAATTCATTCCACAAGTCAGAAACTTTTCCAATTCCTGCTCCTTCCCTTTCGTCGTTTTTATTAAGCGACCAAATGTTTCCCGCATCAACAAATACCGCACCTTTCAAATACCATAAGATATGGAATCGCCATTCAACGTTTGCCTCTAATTTAAAATCACCTGTTTGATAAAAGTTTGTAGTTGATTCATCCACATCTGGATCGACATACGATCCTGGCCCTAGTTCCCGCAATCGCCAACCTCGCATACTATTCGGAGCACCAACCGCAAATTGCTTCACATAAGGTACCTCATCAGAAAAACCATAATCACCCGCAATTCCAATATTTAATCGGGAGGCAAAAAGTCGACTTCCCGTACCTTTTATATAATACCTAAAATCTCCTTCTAGTTTCACATATTGAGAAAACTCATATTTATTAGCCAGTTTGAAGGTGATATCATTATTGCTTAATCCGTCTAAATTTCTAATCTTATTGATAGCCCAAACTTCCAAACCTGAAACTTCTAAATTCCCACGCGCCAACCAGGAAGCCTTTCCACTCCTCCCAATGTCTTTTCGATACACCACATTGATATCTCTCAAGATTCCGCCTGTAAATAATTGAGACCTAAAACTTCTTTCTAAATAAGCATTCTTAGCAATGACTGAATCCCGAAAAGATTGTGACAAAACTGGATCTAAAAAATCAATTCCAACTTTATTCACCGCTACATTCCAATTCGCATTTGGACGAAATTTCCATCCCCAAGAACCTGCAAAAATGTCAATTCTATAATTACCCGTATTCGCCAAGATGTTATATTTCAGCGAAGTATTCGTCACCCCTTCTTCTTTTAATTTTTGGTAAAAATTCTTCCGAGCCTTTTTAGATGGAATAAATATTCTTGATAAAATATAATCATCCGTTTTCAGTAAGTCATGGTATTTTGGAAAATCCATTGAAAAATTTAAATTCACATTCCATGCATTCACTCCAAAATTTTGCCGTGGAATAACTTCTACTCCTCCTTCTGTTCGAGCTGTAAAAATTTCTCCTCCTCGAAACGTATTTCGATTTCGATAACTTAAGCTTGCCGCAGTTCCCACGAAGGCATTACTCGTAGTTACGATTCTTGAATTATTAAACTCGAAATCAACGCCAAACTCTTGTCGCTTCTTGGGTATTAATCTGATCTCATAATTGAGAATAGAATCTGCTTGCTCCGAAACTGATGCTTTAATATTTACAAATTGAAAAATATCCAAACTTCCCAATTGCACTCGAGTTTTATTGATATTTTCCAAGCGATAAATATCACCTTCTCGCAAAAATATTTTCCGATCTAAAGCTCTTAATTTGATAAAATGTTTCCCCTCTCCAACAAAATAATGCGTATTATTAAAAATAGAATCTTTATCTATAAGCGGACTTCCATTTCTATTGTACATAGAGATTACGGTAACTTTTCCGATGGTATAAGTTTTATGCTGGGAAGAATCTTTTGGAAGTAAAACTTCTAATTCAACATTTTTGAGTTGATTAAATGAAGTGTCTGTGGAAAGGGAATCCGTTTGAAGTTTGGAAAAATACTTTTTATAAAAATTGGCGTAACCATTATTCAATAAATGCAGCGTAATTCTTCTCACCTCTTCTTCATAAGCAGTCTTACTGGCAGGTGCTCCTGCGGGCAGTAAAGTTTCCTTTCTAATCTCTTGAAGAATTTTATTAATTGCGGTATCCTTACTCGTAAAGTCTACCTCATCTACATAATATCTTTTTCCTGCTCTAATGATGTAAGTAACGTGCGTTTTTTTCTTTCGAAGGCCTTTTTTCTTCGTTTCAAATTCTACTTTGGCATCAAAATATCCCTTGTTCATCAAGGCTTTCTCCATATTTTCAGCTGAGAGATCTGCTTTTTCCAAACTATAAATAGCAGGAGTTTCTGCAAAATTTTTCAATACAAATCTTCCCCACCAAGTCGTATCACTTTTGGATTGAATCCGATAATAATACCAAGGCCCAAGGCTAGGCAAAACTCCTAAAAATCTAGAATTCGGTTTTTGATAAGTCAAACCTCCCAACTCATATTTAAGATCATTGATATTATCAACATTATTTTTATCCTTAATTTCAATTTTATTTTTACGCAACATCGTTTCCCCTTCTTCCAAATGCTTGAGTGTCCCACAACTTGTTCCAAGAAGAAGAATGAAAAAAATAAAAAATGTGTAACTTATCGCGCTGTTGCAACTCATGCTATCAGAAATGCTAATCTGAATATTAAAAAAATTTCGTTTTATTATTACTAACGAAATCTATACAAAAAGGATAAATAAAATTTGATTATAAATAATGATTTCAAAAAGTAAAATAAAATATCTCCGCTCATTAAAGCTAAAAAAGTTTCGACAAAAGTATGATAATTTTACTGTAGAAGGGGATAAAATTGCCTTAGAAATACTAGAATCTCAAAACGTACAAATTGAAACTATCATTGCTACGCAAGATTGGAATAACCAATACTTTAACCAATCTTTAAGAAACCAATTTGATATAGAAATTGCAGAGGAGAAAGATTTCAAACAATTTTCTAACTTCAGTACCCCTTCTCCCGTTTTGGTCGTTGCCAAACAACTATCAGCTGACTGGGATGATGAAGTGATAAAAAATAATTTTTCTCTTTACCTCGATGGAATTCAAGACCCTGGCAACTTTGGAACTATTTTAAGAATTGCTGATTGGTTTGGAATTCCTTATGTTTTTTGCTCTGAAAAATGTGCAGATCTCTATAACCACAAAACGCTTCAAGCTAGCATGGGCGCATTTTTAAGGGTCAAAGTGATGTATTTACCGTTTGCAGAAGTTTTGGAAAAATGTAACGAAATGCCATTTTATGGAACTGTTTTGGAAGGACAAAATATATTCAAAGAAAAAACCAATAAAAAAGGAGTAATCGTTATCGGCAATGAAGGAAAAGGGATTTCTCCTGAAATTTTAAATAAAATCACACATAAGATTTTAATTCCTAAGGGAGAAAATGGCGGAGCAGAATCTTTAAATGCGGCAGTAGCTACAGGAATAGTTTGTGCGATTTTGACCAATAAATAATTTTAAATATCCAATTTCCAATAATGACAAAATGAGGTTCTAGGTGATTTCATTTGGTTATTAAGTTATTGGTTAATGAGTTATTAGTCTTACAATTTA
>CAYGRM010000464.1:0-4769 GCA_964352225.1 uncultured Saprospiraceae bacterium
CGCAATATGTTTTTTTTTATATGAAAATTATAACTTCCATGATGCCTTGATTTTGTTAGCTTTTTGCTTAAAAAATGGCTCCATATTATTTTTATTTCAAATAAATATTTTTTTATATAAAAAAATATTAGCTGTCACAAGAACTTCAGTTTTTTTAATTTTCTACCTGTGAAATCTGCCCTCTAGGCATATTTGTTGCCTATTGATAATTGTTCCGATGCAGGATACACATACACAAAAATTCCCCACAATTTTTCCCCGTATTTAGTCTTTTACAAACAACTACACTATCAACTGTAACGCACTTTTTATTTCAGGATTTTGAAAAAAATCATTAGCTAAAAAATTTGATGTAAAAATACCAATAGCTAATGACCGAGTCATTCCTGAGATTATTTCATGAACATTTCAAAGTGTTACGATTTTATGAAAAATGCAATTATGAGTTTTTGCGCCATCATATTAATGATGAGTGCAACGGAGATGCACGGTCAAAATCTAACGATTGACAACTCTGCCACGAAAAAAATGCAGCCGCAAGAATTTGTTGAGCAGCACCAAAATTTTCAGGAAGACGTATTAGGGGAAGACTATGTAGTAGTAATTTCCTTTGATAAAATTCCTTCTAAAACGGAAATTAAAACTTTGCAGAAGGCAGGGATTGAACTTATAAATTACCAATCTAAAAATAGCTATTTAGCTAAGGTTCCAACTAATATTAATTCTTCGGAATTAAAAAAATGTGGGATTCAAACCTTACGTAAGTACATTGTTAAAGAAAAACTTTCACCTGAGATTAGGGAGGGACGATTTCCAGAGTGGGCAGTAAAATCGCCTGGAACTGTTGATGTAGCAATACTTTTGACAGATAATTTGGAAGCTAATCGTCTTCAATTCATTCACACTTTTAATATTACACATTTGCAAACACCTCTTCGAGGAGGTGATCTAATTATTGGGCGTATTGCTCAAAATGATTTGCAAAAACTTACAGCTTCGCCAATGGTTGCGCATGTAGATGCAATTGAACCTGCGGTAGAGCAACTTAACCATGAAAATCGAATTTTACAAAAAGTGAATGTACTCCAATCTAGTTTTGCTGGGGCTCGAAACCTACAAGGTGAAGGTATCCATGTAGGAATAGGGGACGGAGGCGAGTTGGGAAGCCACATTGATTTCAATGAACGGGTGATCAACTACGCCAACGGAACTTATTCTTCATTTGGTGCGCATGGTGATCATGTGTCGGGTATCGTTGGGGGTGCGGGGAATATTGATCCAGTTCACCGAGGAATGGCACCATCTTCAAATTTGATTATTCAAAAAACTACTTCAATTATTTCCAATGCTCAAACTTATTATGACAATCACGGAATGGTGATGACAAATAATTCATATGGTGTAGGGTATAATTGTGCAACGAATGGAACATATAATTATAGCAGTAATAATTTGGATTGGCAAATGCGACAAATGCCTAATTTACTCCACGTTTATGCAGCTGGAAATAGTGGGTTCTCAGTTTGTGGAAACTATCCAGATGGCTATAAATCTGTTTTGAGATATTATCAAAGTGCCAAGAATGTACTGACCGTTGGTAATTTGAGACAAAGCCGAGAACTCAATGGAGGAAGTAGCAAAGGGCCTGTGGCGGATGGACGATTAAAACCTGAAATCGTAGCAGTTGGGTCAGATGTAATGTCCACAGGAAATAATTATAATTATTATAATGGAACTGGTACAAGTATGGCTTCTCCATCTACCGTTGGAACTTTAACGTTACTAAATGAAAGATATCGAGAAGTAAATGGAGGTGATGTTCCACGAGGTGGTTTGATGAAAGCTATTGCTTGTAATACTGCAGACGATTTAGGAAATATCGGACCTGATTATGCCTATGGATATGGTTTGATCAATGCAAGGCGAGCAGCAGAATGTATTGAAAATACCAGATATAATTCTGAATCTATCTCAGACGGAGAATCTAAAACCTTTAACATCACCGTTCCGTCAGGACTTGGACAATTGAAAGTAATGCTTTATTGGCATGATGTGGAAGCTCCAGCATACTCTACTAAGACCTTAATCAATGATTTGGATTTAAAATTAACCACTCCAAATGGGGTAGACTACCTACCTTGGGTTTTGAATCATGACACAACTCATGTTACTGACTTAGCTACTCGGAAAGTAGATACACTTAACAATATCGAACAAGTTACACTTGACAATCCAAGTGCAGGAAATTATACTATCACCATTGATGGAAGTAGTATTCCGACTGGACCTCAAGATTTTTTCATTGTGTACGATTTTATAAATACTGATTTAGTATTGACGTTTCCGTATGGAAAAGAAGGAATAGAACCTGGATCGACTCAAATGATTCAATGGGATACAGATGTAAATAACTCCAATACCTTTACCATAGAATTCTCTGATGATAATGGGGTAACTTGGGATAATGTGGACTCAAATGTAGATGCAGGAGTACGCCAATACTCATGGTCTGTACCTACCGCTACGACAGAGGAAGGTTTGATTAGAATCAAGAAAAATGGAAGTTCAGAAACTAGCCAAAGCCTATATCCTTTTTATATTCTAGATAGACCTGCTAACCTTTCTTATACTGCAATTTGTGAAGGACATTTACAATTAAATTGGGATGTAGTTCCAGATGTAGATTCTTATGAAATATATACTTTGGATGGAGCATTTATGGAAGTAATTGATACCGTTTCTTCCAATACATATGTAACCGAAACGCTTAATGTAGGAGAGGATTATTGGTATGCAGTACGAGGAATGACAAATGATGGAAGCACAACGGAGAGATCCATAGCGATCCAAGTAACACCTCAATCGGGAGGTGTCTGTCCATGGAATTATGATTTAAGTTTGGTTGAAATTTCAACGACCCAAGTAGGACGAGCGAATACAGCATTAGCACTTTCCAATGGGGAATTGATAAGTATTAAAATAAAAAATTTAGGGATCAATCCAATTGACAGTTTCGAAATGGCTTATCAAGTCAATGGAGGAAATATAATATCCGAGATGATTTACGAGACTTTACTCTCAGGTGATTTGTTGGAAAAAACTTTTATCACTACCGCAAATTTCTCAAATCCAGGGACATATCAATTGAATGGATTTGTTAATATAGTCGAAGACGTAGATGAAACTAATAATGAAATTGTGGGGGTTTATCAAGTTACTCAACTACCCAACCCACCTATTTCTTTACCTTATCAACAAAATTTCGAAGGAATCTCAGTTTCCACTTTTACAGAAAATATAGTAGGATTAACTGGAATTGAGGAATGGGACTTTTCTCCTGATGCTTCGGGTAAGTTATATTTTGTAAATGAAGGTTCCAATAAATGCCTAGAATCAAAGGACTTCTCCACTAGCGGAACTAATAATGGGTTGACGATCACTTTAAATATGTCAAACTACCTAGGAATTGAGGATTTAGAATTAGGTTTTGATTATAAATATATTAATCCAAATATCATTGGAGATGGAGATTTCATTTATCTAAGGGGGTCAGATGCTGATCCATGGATTGAGGCAATGGAATTAACACCAGAGACTGATTGGACAAACGCAGGTCAAATTAAACTAAGTGACCTCCTTACTAATAATGGACAACAGTTTAGCAGTAGTACACAGATAAATTTTTCTCAAGGGAGAAATTCAGGTTATGCACTTGACAACTTCAAGGTCATCTCGCTAGCTCCTTTACCTGTTGAATTGACTACATTTACTGCATACAAAGACGGTAGAGATGCCATCCTTAGATGGGAAACTGCTTCAGAATTTAATAACCATAAATTTGAAATACAGGTAGCACAATCACCGCTACCACTCACAGATGAGAACTTTAAGCGAATAGGCACGGTACTCGGTAATGGCACAACAACAACTAACCATCATTACACATTTTTAGACGACTCCCCGTTAAAATCCGGGTACCGTTACTATCGCTTAAAACAAATTGATTTAAATGGAAATTTCACTTATTCAGATATTCGATCTGTTGATTTTGGAAATTTTTCAGAGGTGGCCATTTTCCCAAATCCATTTATGGGAGAAATCAACATTATGAATCTGCCTGAACAAGGAACTTTAGAGAATATCCAAATTCTAAATACTTTAGGGCAAGTTGTCTTTGAATCAGCTCAATTGGAGGATGTAAAAAGCCTGACTGTTGAGATTGACAAACAACTCGCTTCGGGGACTTATTTCTTAAGTCTTCATACAACCAAGGAAACTTTAACTTTTCCCATCATTAAGAGTGAAAAATAAAGTAAATGACTGTTTGTTTTGATCCTGAAATCGATTTTACAATTTCAGCATCGTAACCATGAAACTCATTTTTTCATTTCATAGAATTATTGAGCATGATTTTTTAATTAAAATCATGCTTTTTTTTATTTTTTTTTGATAAAAAATAAAAGAAAAAAATTCACAATTTTTCACAATTTATTAAACTTAGGTAAATTTATATTTATCATAAGTGATTGGTAGTCAATTGTTTATGAATAAAAAACAGTTTAAAGTTGAAATAAAATTGATTTTTTATAATTCACAATAAGTAATTTTTGTCTTTGTCTAGGGAGGATAGCGCCTCTATATTTGTTATGTAATTGAGAGGAAACGTAGTGAATGCAAGGAAAAAGGTCAAAAAAGTTGACCTCAAAAAATTGATAAAAAGGATATGTTCATGGGATTATAATTTGCAACATAGCAAGTCGGATCTTTAA